>CAIYQH010000216.1 GCA_903928285.1 uncultured Bacteroidales bacterium | reverse complement strand
CTGGCAGGTTCATCCATCAGGATGATCTCGGGTTCCACGGCAAGGGCGCGTGCAATACACATGCGCTGTTGCTGTCCGCCTGAAAAACCCATGGCTGAATCGTTGAGCCGGTCCTTCACCTCCTCCCAGATAAAAGCCTTCTGCAGGGAAGTTTCCACGATCTCTGCCAGTTTTGCTTTATTGTTGATGCCATTGATCCGGGGCCCATAGGCTACGTTTTCGAAAATCGATTTCGTAAACGGGTTCGATTTCTGGAACACCATCCCCACCTTTTTACGTAGGTTGACCACATCGATCTGCTTGTCATAGATATTCAGCGAATCAACCAACACCTCACCTGTGATTCTTACGGAAGGGATCAGGTCATTCATCCTGTTCAGCGTGCGCAGGAAGGTCGATTTTCCGCATCCCGAAGGCCCGATAAAGGCGGTAACCTCCTTCTCAGGAATATCCATGTTAATGGAATTGAGGGCCATTTTGGCACCATAAAACAGGGTTAGCTCCCTGGTTTGAATTTTTGTCTCTTTCATTCTTCAGTTTTCTTCGTAGATCATTTAACCCTCCGGCGCAACCGGGCGCGGATGATGATAGCTGTCAGATTTAAGGTAAAGGTAAGCAGTAACAGGGCCATGGTGGTGGCAAACTGAATAGGCAGGGTCTGATCCACGTTTGCCGATTGGGTAGCCATGATGTAGATATGATAGCCAAGGTTCATGAACTGGTCGCTCAGAGAGGTGGGCAGCGTTGCCAGATAATAGGCCGCCCCTGTGAACAGGATCGGGGCGACTTCGCCTGCCCCGCGGCTTACAGCAAGGATGGTCCCTGTCATAATTCCTGATCTGCATCCTGGTAAAACAACCCGCCGAATGGTTTCCCATTTTGTGGCGCCAAGGGCAAGGCTTGCCTCGCGCAGTTCGCGGGGAACCGTACGGATGGCCTCCTCAACCGAAACAATGACCACCGGGAGTGTAAGCAGCGACATGGTAAGGCTGGCCCAGAGGATATTGGGCTGTGCCCATTTCAACTCCCCGCCAAGGAAAAAATGGTCCATCCCTCCGCCGACAAATTTGATGAAAAAACCCAATCCGAAAAGACCGAAAATAATGGAGGGGACCGTCGCGAGCGTTCTTACTGCGAAACGGATGGATTGCGCCAGGATCGATTTCTCGTGAGCGTATTCGGTGAGGTATATGGCTGTGATAGTTCCGAAAGGTACTGCGGCAATCGACATGATGATCACCAGTAAAACGGTTCCGTAGATGGCAGGGAATATGCCTCCCTTCATCATTCCATCGCGCGGAAAGGTTGTAAGAAATTCCCAGGAAAAGGTACCTTTCCCGCCAATGATGATCACAACCAGCAAGATGATGATCACGGCAATGATGAGGAAGGCCGAGAAGGCTGTTACACCAATGAACAAACCTCCTGTTATCGATTTTCTCTTGCTCATGACTGCTTCCCTTGAAAACGTTTGACTAATTTCCCCTTCACATAGAATTCAGCCAGGGCATTCAGGCTGAAGGTAAAGACAAAGAGCATGGAGCCGATGAGGAAGAGCACGTTATAATGGGTATCGCCGAATACCACTTCGGCCATCTCCGCACCGATGGTGGCAGCCAGAGTCCTGACAGATTCAAAGGGGTTGATGGAGGTCATGGCTGCATTACCCGTTGCCATCAGGGCGATCATGGTCTCCCCGAAAACACGCCCGATACCCAGCAGAATAGCGGCGAAAATCCCGGGGGTCGCTGCAGGCAGGGTCACAAAAAGCGCTGTTTGCCATCGTGTGGCGCCAAGCGCCAGGCTCGCTTCCGTATAGGTGTGCGGTATGGCTGTCAGGGCATCTTCGGTAATGGTGAAGATAATCGGGATGGCTGCCAGCGCCATGGCGACACCGCCAACAAAGGCATTCAGCCGGCCGTCGTAGCCAAAGAGGTTCTGAAAAAAGGTTGCCATCACCATCAGGGCAAAAAAACCAATTACTACCGATGGGAACCCGGCTAATAGTTCGATCGCGGGCTTGATCAGTTCTCTCAGCCAGTATGGTGCGAACGATGCCGAAAAAAGGGCGGCCAGGATGGCAATGGGCGCGGCAAACAGAATAGCCAGCAGGGTAATCTTCAGCGTACCGACAAACAGGGGGATCAAACCGTACCGGGGATTATCCGAAACAGGCAACCACTGTTTTCCGGCAAGGCTCTTGAAGGTGGCCTCATCAGAACCGTGAACAACTGTATCGATGCCTTTCGTCTGGTTTTCAATCATCATGGTGTCTTTCGTAGTTACACCGTATTGTTCCTGACCGGAGGAATTGGTTTTCTCCTTACTCTCTGCACTACCATATTGCTCCTGTTTTGATACCTGTTCAACCTTCACCGGCGCCTTTTTCGAAGTATAAAAAATAGGGATTGATTCTTTGAAGACAAAGAAAAAGATCAGGACGATGATGGCGATGGAGAGAAAGGCCACCCCGGTAATGATCTTCTCCGAAAGGAATTCCGAGATACGGAATTTCTTTCGCAATGATTCTTTTGTGAATACGAATCCTTTAATATCAGGGGAATTATCCATTTTCGTTTTTTAACGATGAAGGCAACACTTGTCAAATGTTGCCCTCATCGGTTTGCACAATCAGATATTAACCAAAAACAAGTCAAAAATTATTTTACGGGGAAATAGCCTATTTCAGTAACCAGTTTCTGTCCTTCTGCGCCCAGGATCCAGTCGATATAAGATTTAACCTCACCGGTTGGCCTGTTGCAGAGATACATATACAGGTAGCGGGTGATGGGGTACTGGCCGCTCTTTACGGTTTCAGCATTGGCAACATAGGCGGTACTCTTGTCGTCTTTTTTTACCATGCAGTGTTTTACGCCTGTAGCATAGGCGGCGCCACCGTAGCCGATTCCGTTTTTATCCTTCGCAACAGCGTTTACAACGGCTGCGGTACCGGGCAGTGTCTGGCAACTGGCTGCATAATCAGTCTTTACCACATTGTCCTTGAAGAACACGTAGGTGCCTGAGCTGTTTTCACGGCCATATAATTTGATCTCAGCATCGGGTCCGCCAACATCTTTCCAGTTTTTGGTTTTACCCGAAAAAATGTTGCTGAGCTGTTTGAGGGTTAATTCTTTTACCGGGCTTGATGAGTTCAGGAAAATGGTGATACCATCCTTTGCACAGGGGATTTCAATACCCATCGATGCATAACGGTCTTTCAGTTTATCCATTTCCGATTGTTTCATCGGGCGGCTTGAATTGCAGATGTCGGTGGCTCCGTTGATCAGCGCGGAAATACCTGTTCCTGATCCGCCGCCGGTAACCTGAATGACTGCCTCAGGATGCGATTTCATGTAAACCTCGGCCCATTTCTGCGCCAGGATGACCATGGTGTCGGAACCTTTGACAGTAATCTTTTTGGGCGCCGGCATGAAGGCGAACCCGATCAGTGCAAAGAGGATCACACTGGCTAAACTTACTAATTTTGTTGACTTTTTCATATCTTTATTGTTATAAAATTGTTTTAGAGGTAATTAAAATTTCGCCTGAAGCCGTAAGGTTAATACGTTTTGTTTGATAAGATTGGTATAATCATACGCCCCGGAAACATTGTTGACAGAATAGGTTGAGGTAATTTTTCCTGCCGTGGTTTTTTCATTCATCGGGATGTCATAATCAAGCGAAATTTTGATATTATCATCAAAATAATAGGTCCAGCAAAGAGAGATCTGGCTATAGGCAAGATCCGTTGCACTGCTCATATAGGTATTGCTAACTACAGTTTTGTTGATGGTTGCGAGCCTTGTAGTTCCTTTTCCGACATAGGTTGGAGCGGAGGTGACAGAAGAGCTTGCTTTATATCCTGCAACACCTAAATCGCTGCCTGCAAGTTTGGTATTGGGATCATAGCTGTCGTAACGGATGGTAAACTGGTTGCGTTTGCCGATATTTTTGATCAGGTATACATAATAACCGGCAAAATTCCGGTTTATGTTCGGGCGGATGGTAGTGGTTTTTGTATTGGTGGTGGTAATGGTAAGGGTATCGTTCGTTTTGTTGAATGAATTGGCAACCGTCGAGGTAGATGTGGTACCGCTGAATCCCGGGAATGCGTTCATCCCTGTGATATATTCTCCCTTGATGATCAGACCGCCAAGTACATCTGCATAAAACTGGGCCTCTACGCCAAACCAGTTGCGGTTCAGGGCGCTGCCGACCTTTACGGTTTTATCCTTGGTATAATCCGATTTGATCAGGGTGTCGGTGGTTGCTTTGAGGAAACCATAATAACCATGAGCGCCAACGGTGAGTCCACCCCATTTGCCCAGTTTAAAGGAATAGGTTAAACGTGCCATGAGATCTTTAAAGTTATCAAACTCCTTGTTGTCCGTGGCATTCAGGTTAGTGCCATTGACATCGTTGATGACCAGTCCGTCATTGCCATTCAGAAGTGCCAACTGGAATTTCAGTGGTACCTTAGGCGGGGCTACTTCAAGTTTTGCACCGATGGCATATTCGCCAGGGTAGAGTGAAGTGATCACCCTTGAACGCTCCAATGCTTCGAGGTCTGAAGAGGAGTATTCCACTTCATAATTGGGCCTGTTGAATTTACCAATCCAGAGGGAGAAGGTCTTCAGCCAGGGATCATTTAATTTTGTATAAGCCTCCTTGATAACAAAGTTACCAGGCTGAAAATCGGGTTGTAACACAAAAACGACACCCTGGGCAGGTTCATATTGCAGTTTGAAACGGGCGCGGCGAACGCTAAATAAATTATCCGGATAAACACTGGATTGTTCAAAATGCTGCCATTGTGCCTGGATATATCCCGAAATTTTAATTTTGGTAAGCTTGGCTACATCCGCCTCTGCGGTTGCCAGACGTTCTTCGACCCCACTGATTTTATCACCGAGGGTGGCGACATGTTCTTTAATGGTGTCCTGACCCTTTTGAAGGTCATCAACTTGTTTTTGAGCCTTGGTAATGGTTGAAAAAACCAGCATCGGAAGGATCAATCCGAGGGTTAAAAGGATGTTCGTAAATCTTTTCATGTTTAGAGGTTTTTATGTGCGGCAAAGGTATTTCTACCAATCTCCGGTCATGTTAACCCAAGGTTACATTTATGTTAAATAATTGTTAACGGATAACCTGAATAATTCACATTTATCCTGTTTTTCAACAAGTTGAACAAATGAAAGCTAAGAAAGGAGAGAAATTGCCAGGCAGAGAAGGCTCTATTTACCGGCAGATTTGTAGGTAATGGTAAATTTTGTACCCTGATCACAGGCCAGGTTCAGCTCCCCTTCAATCTGCTGACACAGAATCTGTACAACCTGCAATCCCATGGATTTATATTGGTGCAGCTGAATTCCGGCCGGCATCCCGATCCCGTCATCCTGCAGAACAAGGCAATAGTTGCCGGTTTCGGGGTTGGTGCTGAAGGAGATCGCTATTTTCCCCGACCGCCCGTCGGGGAAGGCATGTTTATAGGAATTACTCACGATTTCGTTGACAATCAGCCCGAGAGGAATCGAAGCCTCGATATCCATCACCGATTCATCTGCATCAAAGTTCAGGACAATATCCCGGCGGTTATAGGTTCCGGCAATGACGGAGGTAAGCGACCGGAGATAGTCGGAGAAGGAGATGTTTTCAAAGTCCTTAGACCGGTAAAGCATCTCGTGAACAAGAGCCATGGTACGGATACGCAACTGCAGGTTGGTCAGCGATTGAAACAACTCCTGGTTCTTTGTCTGCGCCATTTGCATATTAATCAGGCTAACCAGTATCGCAAAATTGTTTTTAACCCTGTGATGAATTTCTTTAAGCAGATTTTCCTTTTGTTTCGTTCCTTCCATTATTTCGATTTCTTTGGTTTTGCGTTCCTGGATATCGCGGGTGACCCCGACCACCCCTTTGAAAATTCCGGTAATGGGATCAAACAGCGGGTTTAAGATAGATTCGACCCAAAAACTGTTCCCGTTTTTCTTTTTTGCCTGATAAATGAACTGCTGGGATGAACGGGTCGCAATCATTTCCTTGAACTTCCCTTCCGTAAAATCATAATAATCAGGGTGAGTAAGGGCATCCGGAGATAATAAAAGCACCTCTTCGGGATTATAGCCATATACCTTCAGCGAAGCGGGCGAAGAATAGATGCATTGCCGCTGGCTGTCCATATGCATGATAAAATCAATTGAATTCTCAGAAAGGAATCGAAACTGTTTCTCCCTTTCGCGGGTCTGACGTTCGGTTTTCTCCCTTTCCGTGATTTCATCCGACAGCCTTTCATTCAGTTTTTGCATATCCCATCTGACCCGCCGGGTATGGAGAAACTGGAACAGGAACATGATCATTAACCCGGATGCCAGTCCCACCAGAATTTTTACGAAGTTAAACTGGTACTTCTGGAATTCGAGGGTTAAGGCCTTTATCTCAAGCTCTGTCTTCAGCTTTTTTCCGGATGCCTTTATGCGCTGGATTTGCTGATTGGTTTCAAGGATGGAAATATTGCTCTTATTCCGCTCCTGTTCCATCATGGCCGCAATGGCGGAGTAATTATGATAAAATTCAAGCGCCTGCTGAAAATCGCCCAGTCTCAGATAATATTCATACTGGTGGCGATAAGCATTTGCCACCAGATCTTTCCTGTTATTCCGCAGGGCCATGTTCAGTCCCTTTTCAATATAATACCTCCCGGAGTCGGCTTTGCCCATCCTGTAAAAATCGCCTCCGATATTGATCAGCGAACTGTTTACTTCAACAGCCGACCTGAACCGTCGCCTTAACTGCAGGGCTTTCCTGTTATATTCCAAGGATCTTACATAATCGTTCATTTTGAAATAGATGTGACCAATACGTGTATAAACAGTTCCCGTCAAACCTCTTTCATTCGTATCGGCAATCTTTAAGAGATCCTGGTAATGTGCCAGCGCCAATTCATTCTTATCTTCATCAAGGTAAAGGCTTCCCATATTATTAAGAACTTCACATGCACCGGATTTGTTACTGGTTCGCTGAAAAACCGCCAGCGCATTTCTGTACAGATCAATGGCCTTATCGAATTCACGGGTACTTTGATAATTAGCAGCGAGATAATTTAGAAATCTCCCGTTCAGACCAGGATTTTTGGTGCTTTCAGCAAGTTTCAGACCCTTAATAAAATAGTTTCGGGCATCACTGTAATTACCCAGTATCTGGTTAAGAGAACCTATCTGCGCCAGAACATTCAACTCCCCCAGGGTATCCCTGTTTCTGTTGTAAATCATACCTGCGGCCAGGTAATGCTCCTGTGCCCACATGAAATCACGGCTCCTTACAAAATAATCGCCCATGAGAATTCTCGCTCTTGCCTTAAGCGCCGGGTTGTTCTCGGCAATCCCCACTTTAAGCGCCATCTGTAGATTCCTGAATGCTTTCAATGGTAAGGTATCCCAGATCAACTGGGCAATCTCCAGATTAATTTCAGCTTTTTGTATCTGTCCGGCATGGGGCATGATCCTGTAAAGGCTGTCCCTTACACACCGGTCAAGCGGCGTGTATTGGGAATAGCCCTCCCCCGTAATCAGCAAAAGGCAAATAACCGAAATATAAAAACATCTTCTCATGCGATAACAACTGTATTTCCTGGTCACACGGAACATCTTTCCTAATTATTCACGGTTGATATTACCCCTGTTTGCATGGTTAATTTATTCAATATCTTTGCGCTCAAAGTTAGCAAATACATTCAGATCTCAAATGAAAATTGTATGGTTTTGTTGCGGGAAAAAAAGTCCCCTTATGCCCCTGTTGTTTCTAATAACCCTCCCTAATTTGCCAAACGGCTGTATTCAGCCTTGAATTTCTTATTAAGATG
>CAIYQH010000215.1 GCA_903928285.1 uncultured Bacteroidales bacterium | reverse complement strand
TATACATCACAGCGATCTCGATGTTGTTGGTATCCGATTGGAACCCGGAAACGGATATTCTGTAATAATACTTGGCCATGTCATATTGTTCTGTCTGCCGGTAGGTATCCCCCAGGAATTTGTAAACGACCGCAATCGACGACAACTTCCCTGTTTTCTGAAACCAGGGAAGACACAGGAATAGGTTCCGGAAGGCCTGCGGGTAATCTTTTTTGGCATAATAAAAATTTGCATAACTGAGGAAAACCTGCCCGTGTGAAACAGGATCAGAAGACTTGTAGACTAACCGTGACATTATTTCAAGGTATTTCTCAACAAGGTTGTAGTTTTTAATATTCAGGAAAAACTGGGTTAACCTGGAATAGGCGATTATTATCTGGTCGGTGTCATGAGCGCGTTCATACAGGTCAACCAGTTTAAAATGGGCATCAAGGGTCTTTGTATAGTCTTCCTGGGCGTAATAAAATTCTGTGAGGAATCCAAGCGCATCACCCTGACCCTTGAGATAATTTAACCTGGCCGACAGGGAAGAGGCCTCCAGTGCCGAGTTCCTGGCAAGGGTCGTATCGGAGGTCGATTTGGCAAGATGACAGAGAGAATCGGCGATACGGATATCCTCCTTGCGGCTGTTCCATTCCTTCACCTCTTCCGCGAACCCGGAACTGGCAGCAAGCAGGAAGAGGAGGAGAAATCCTGCGACTTTCATACGCGGCGATGTTCCATTCCTGGCCTGCCTCATTCGAGAAAACTGTATTGTATACATTCCGGAAATCATGATAATCAGCTTTTGGGCCGCAAATCCTCCGTGCATGGTACGGTCATTTTTTTCCTGTCATATTCCGGTTAAGCAAACCTTGCAGAGTTCCCGGAATCAGGGGAAAATAATCAGCATCGCTCAGGTATTGCAAAAATAGAAAATTATCTGATCATATGGCCGGTTTATCCAGATAATGGATTTTGTGTGACAATGGCTCTTAATCCTGTTATAATTCTCAGGTTCATGGGATTATAATGCAGGATTTTGAAACCGGGAAGCTGTTTTGTTCTGGTATGCCGGCAGGATGGGCAACCCTGGGTGCCAGGACCGTGAATAGCCGGGCCGTTTCAACGCCCTGCATCAGGAGATACAGGCGTTCTGCAGCAATCATCCGGTTGTGCTCGTTTGCTTTGGGGGAGCTTTTCAGGATGACTTCCGGTCAGGATGGATTGTGAAATCTGGTCCTTTCGGAATACAAATCCAGGAGTCTGCTGCAAGACAACATGGCGGCATTCTCTCCGGCCCCTTTTTCAAGGATCTTAACATACATCTCTTTCCAGCCCGGATATTTATAGGCCGAGAAATGGGTGTTGTGCCAGAGTACCGTCATGCAGCCGCCGAATTTCCTCACCTCGTCGAACAGGGGGTCGATATGCAACGGCGCCTGCCCGGGCAGCAGGCCAAGATATTTCTGGAGCGTTCCATCCATGAGGACCAGGGGAATCTCGGTATGCTGAAACGGCCGGTCATGCTGAATGTCCCATGGCCTGAACGGGAAACAAAACGAGTTCCTGAAACCGGTTTCTTCCGCAAAACCGAGAGAGGCATCATAGTTCAGTCCGGCATCATCAATAATTTTACCTGAAAAGGTGGGACTGTAAAGCAAAAAATGGAACCTGTTTCCTTTGACACGGACGCGGAAGCTGGTTAATTCGGCATTCAGTCTGGAGGAATCGGTAGAAGTTCCGGCGCTGCCATGGATCCCGACTTCACTCCCGCTGTTCGTGATAAGATGCTGAACCCGGGTGAATTTTGGACTGCTGAAACGGTAATCGGCATTCTTAATGCCCATTCCGGGCGATGGCGTGACAAGAAAAAAGAAGGTGGAATTTGCCCCGTAACGTTGTTCAAGTTCCACGATTTCGCTGAAATTAAACC
>CAIYQH010000214.1 GCA_903928285.1 uncultured Bacteroidales bacterium | reverse complement strand
GGCGGCCTTTGCCTTGGCAAGCTTGTCATTGGAAACATTCAGGTTGCTGATGGAATCATGCAGTTTTTCGATGGTGTAGGGAAGGCACATTTCAGTTTCGGCAAGTCCTTTCACGATGGCGCTGGCATGATCCACGCAGGTGTCATAGCCGCAGGCGCCGCAGTTCAGGTGGTCGTGCGGCGAAAATTTTCCCATGGAATGGAGGGCTTCCAGGATTTCATCATTGCCGGGAGGAGCCAATCTCCTGTCTTCAGGGGTGAATGTCTGTGAAAGATCGAGTTTTCCGTAGGTTTCCATCTCCCGGTTCCAGTTTTCCCTGTCGATGTTCTGCAGTTTCTTGTTGACATATTCGCCTACGGCAGCGCTGCGGGCAAATCTTTTCCCCCCGGGGGAGGTGCCCGGACCCATGATACACCCTTCGCAGCAAAGCAGCATAAGGTGTTTTTTCCGGATGTAGCCCTCTTCAAATTCCCTGATCGCCTCTTTATAATTCACCTGTCCTTCGGCAATGATGACATGCTCTTCGGGAATCGATTCCTGGTTGTTGGCTGTATAATACAACCCGCGGCTGATCGGAAAGATCGCCCCTTTGCCGCTGTGCGGCGGATCGAAGTCGGAGGGTTCGGTGCTTTCAGCCCGGATATTCTCCTTATCGAACATATCACGCAGTTCCCTGAAGGTAAGTACTTCGTCAACCTCATCGGTTTCAGCCTTTTTGGCGAAGCAGGGGCCGATGAAGACCACTTTGAGGGCTTTTCCGTGTTTCTCCTTCAATACGCGGGTCATCGCAACCATTGGGGAGGCTATCGGCACCAGGAAAGGGACCATATCCGGATGGTAGTGCCGGATGAAATATACGATGGCAGGACAATCAGAGGAGATGTCGCCCTCCAGCCCTTCGTTTTTAATCTTCTTTTCGTATTCGCGGGCAACAATGTCGGCCCCGAACGAGACTTCGGTAACATAGTCAAATCCAAGTTTGCGGATCATGCCAACCAGCTTGCGATGGTCGGTGATCTCATCAAATTCGGCAGGAAAACTGGGTGCAATGCAGGCGGCGATGGTGCTCTCCGACTTCAGCAGGTTGAAAACGGCGTCCACGGAGTCGAGGGGTATTTTGGCGCCCTGGCTGCAAACCTTGACGCAGTTGCCGCATCCGATGCACCTGTCGTTGATCACCTCAGCCTGGCCATTGATGATCTTGATAGCCTTGACCGGACATTCCCTGACACAGGTGAAACAGACCCTGCACCGGTCCTTCAGCGTAAATACCAACTGCCGGTTATAGGAATGACTCATAACGTCTCTTGGGGATTTCTTGATACATGCAGCAATTCCTGGTTGTGTCCGCTTCCGGGCTTGGCCAGGAATTTTTCATAAAGATCCAGAATGATCGGATTTTTATGTGATACCTTGATGATCTCCTCGTCATCCACATCATAGAGCGACTTCATGCGGGTTTTAAGATTTTTCTCCTCGGTGCCCAGTGGCTGACCGCCGCCGTTGATACACCCGAACGGGCAGGCCATCACCTCGATGATCTGGTAATCGGCACGCCCGGCTTCGATTTCATCAAGCAATAATTTTGCATTGGCCAGTCCGCTGACAGCTGCCACGTTAATAATCGTTTTGCCGATTTTCACCCTGGCCTCCTTTTTATGCTTCAATCCACGGAGTTCGCTGATTTTTAGTGTGTTCATCTCCTGGCCTGTCATCATGAAGTAGATGGTACGCACCAATCCCTCCAGGTGTCCGCCAGAAATGCCGAACAGATTTCCTGCTGAACTTCTCATACTGAAGGCCGTATCACTGGGTTCCGGGTCGAGGCTGTTCATGTCAATGCCAAGGAGCCGGATCATCTTTACCAGTTCGCGGGTTGTAATGACTGCATCAACATTGAGGGAGATGCCGTCTTTCATGCGGTCGGCGCTGGCTTCGTGCTTCTTTGAAGTGCAGGGCATCACCGACACGACAAATACATTCTCGGGCTTCTGACTGGCCGAACTGGTGATGTATTTTTTGATCAGACGGCCCATGCTCTGCTGCGGTGAGGCAGTGGTTGACAGGTTGGGTAACATGCCGGGTTTGGATTCCTCCACAAATTTCACCCACGAAGGACAGCAGGAGGTTAACATGGGCAGTTTTCCATTGTTATTCATCCGGTCAATAAAAGCTGCTGCCTCCTCCATAATGGTAAGGTCACCGGCCATGGAGGTGTCGAACACCTGGTTAAAGCCCATTTTTTTAAGGACGGCTCTCAGCAGGTTCAGCACATCTTTGCTGGCCTTGATGTTTAAAGCCTCGGCAACGGTTGCGGGGACGGTGGGTGAGAACTGGATTACCGGAAACAGGTCATGGTTGTTCAGGGCATCCAGCACCTTCTGGAAGTTTGATTTTTCGGTAAGGGCGGCAGTTGGACATACCATGATACACTGACCACATTTCACACAGGTCTGAATATTCAGCCCTTTGTTATAGGATGTCCCGATCCTGCTGTCGCTGCCACGGCCAACCACGTCAATGGCGCATGCTCCGATCACCTCGTCGCAGATGCGGATACATCGTCCGCAAAGCAGGCATTTCGCAGGATCCCGTTCAATGGCATTGCATGCCTTGTCGATCTGGACCTGCTGCCGTTTGCCATGGTATTTCCGTTCCCGGATATTCATCTCGGAGGCAAGATCCTGCAATTCGCAGCTCCCGTTCCTTACACAAAAAAGGCAATCGTCGGGGTGACTGGCAAGCAGAAGTTCTACCAGTACTTTCCTGGCTTTGAGAACCCTGGGGGAGTGGGTTTTAATCTTCATCCATTCAGTGACCTGGTGTGAACAGGAGGGGACGAGTTCGGCAACGCCGTCAACTTCCACAACGCACATCCGGCATCCCCCGGTGGGGCTGAAGCCCTCCATATAGCACAACGTAGGCACATGAACGCCGATCCGGTCGAGGACATTTTTGATTGTTTCACCCCGCTTTGCAGAAACCTCCTGGTCGTTTATCTCAATATTGAATTGCATCAGCTCTGTTATTTGAAGTAAATGGCATTGAACTTGCAACTGTCGAAGCAAATACCACATCCTGTGCATTTTGACTCTATGATGAAATGGGGGAGTTTGACACTTCCGATGATAGCATTTTCGGGACATTTTTTCAGACAGATGTTGCAACCATTGCAGGTTTCCACATCGATATAAAAGGTTCTCAGGTCATGGCATACTCCTGCCCTGCACTGGCGGTAGATCGGAAGAGCGTCGTGTGGGAAAGAGTGTGCCTCTATGTGTAGATCTCGGTGGT
>CAIYQH010000213.1 GCA_903928285.1 uncultured Bacteroidales bacterium | reverse complement strand
GTTTGCAGCATGGTATAGGTTTTGCCGACACCTGCGCACATACCGAAAAATATCTTCAGCTTCCCCCTCCTGCTTTTATCCTCCCCGCTGATCAGCGAAGCCAGCAGTTCATCAGGATCCGGCCGGTTATCATCCTTTAGGTTCATCTTATCTTATCAATCTCTAAATTTAACAATAAAACATTAATACGCTCTTCGCCAAAACATAAATACTGGGGAGGTTCGGTGAGTTGCCCGATACACTTCAGTATCTTTTGCCGCTGAATACCATCGAACCGGCGGACTCCTGCAATTCTGTCAACCTGCATCAGGGCTGCACGGTTCGAAATATGGGGATCAAGGCCGCTGGCAGATGCGAACAACATTTCGGAAGGAATTACTGCCAGGCTGTCAAGGTGGTTCATGGTGATAAATGCTTTTTTCCTGTCAGCGACCACTGCCGTTAATTTCTCGCTGGTCAGCCCAAAATTGGAACCCCCTGATGGCAGCGGATTGTATGCGACCGCCGATGGCCGTGACGAGAAGTATCTTGCCGAATCAAATTGCTGACCGATCAGCAAACTTCCCGACTTTTTAGTCCCGGTCATGATGATACTGCCATTTGCCTTGACAGGAAAGAGTACCTGGACAATGCCGGTGACCATCAATGGGTATATCAACCCGGTGAGGATGGTAAAAAAGAGGAATATCTTTAAAGAAATCAACAGTGTTTTCATTTTGTTTGTTTTTACTGTCCGCCGTCACGGAAATACCGGTGCGCACCAATTTTCAGAAATTAATTAACATATCAATAATTTTAATCCCGACGAAAGGGGCAACCAGTCCTCCCAACCCGAAAATCAGCAGGTTCCGTGTCAAGGCAGCGTTGGCGGAGACCGGTTTATAGCGCACCCCCTTCAGGGCAAGGGGAACCAGCATGATGATAATGATAGCGTTGAAGATGACCGCGCTGAGTATGGCGCTGTGCGGCGATCCCAGGTTCATGACATTCAGCACAGAGAGCGGGCCGATGCCGTTTTTGCCCGAATAGAGGGAGATGGCAATAGCCGGGATGATGGCGAAGTATTTTGCTACATCATTGGCAATGCTGAAGGTTGTAAGCGAGCCACGTGTCATCAGTAATTGTTTACCCACTTCGACCACCTCGATCAGTTTGGTAGGGTTGCTGTCGAGGTCAACCATGTTGCCGGCCTCCCGGGCAGCCTGGGTCCCGGTATTCATGGCAATCCCGATGTCGGCCTGGGCAAGGGCCGGGGCGTCGTTGGTGCCATCGCCGATCATCCCGACCAGGTGGCCAGCGGCCTGTTCTTCACGGATCCTCCGCAGTTTGTCCTCGGGCGTGGCCTCCGCCATAAAATCGTCAACCCCGGCTTCGGCAGCAATAGCGGCGGCGGTGAGGGCATTATCCCCGGTGATCATGATGGTGCGGATACCCATTTTGCGCAACTCTGCAAACCGTTGTTTGATTCCACCCTTTACAATATCTTTCAGATGGATCACTCCCAGCACCTTCGCATCCTCGGCGACCACAAGGGGCGTTGCCCCCTGCCGGGCCAGACCGGCAACGACATCCTGGATTTCACGCGGGTAGAAGCCATTGTTGTTTTGTACGAAGGTCCTGATAGCCTCCGACGACCCTTTTCGTATCTTGTGGACCACATTTCCCTCATCGGTGAAGTCGATCCCGCTCATCCTCGACTGGGCTGTAAATGGGATAAAAGCAGCATTCATCTGATGTACTTCCCGGCCGCGGATGTTGAATTTTTCCTTTGCCAGGATAACAATGGAACGGCCCTCCGGAGTTTCGTCCGACAGCGAGGAGAGCTGGGCCGCATCGGCAAGTTCTCCGGCAGTGACGCCGGTGGCGGGGATAAAATCGGTGGCCATCCTGTTGCCAAGGGTGATGGTACCTGTTTTATCGAGTAAAAGCACATCGACATCCCCGGCCGCTTCAATGGCGCGGCCGCTGGTGGCAATAACGTTGCGCTGGATCAGCCTGTCCATGCCGCTGATACCGATGGCGCTTAGCAATCCCCCGATGGTCGTCGGGATCAGGCAAACCAGCAAAGCGATTAATACAGGGATCGTCAGGTTTTGTGATTGGGGCAAACCCGAGGCGGCAAGGCTGTATCCGAAGAAGGCCGGCAGGGTCGCCACTGCGAGCAGGAAAATGATCGACAACCCTGAGAGCAGGATGGAAAGCGCAATTTCATTCGGGGTTTTCCGGCGTCTGGCCCCCTCCACCAGGGAAATCATACGATCCATGAAGGTATTCCCGGGCTCGGTGGTGATCCTCACCAGGATCCGGTCGCTGATCACCAGGGTTCCACCCGTGACGGCTGAACGGTCTCCACCGCTCTCCCTGATTACAGGGGCCGATTCACCTGTGATGGCCGACTCGTCAACGCTGGCGACACCCTCGATGACCTCGCCATCGGATGGGATCACATTGCCTGCTTCACAAACAACGATATCTCCTTTTTTAAGTTCGGTTGCAGAAACCAATATCTCCTGTTTCCCAGATATTCTGCGGGCTTTCATCTGCGTCCTGTTTTTCCTAAGGCTTTCGGCCTGGGCTTTGCCCCTGCCCTCGGCAATGGCCTCCGAAAAATTGGCGAACAGTACGGTAAACCAGAGCCATATTGCAATCTGGAGGTTGAAGGAGGAGAAGCTGCCCTGAAAAATCCCGGCAACCACGATGACGGTTGTGAGAACCGATCCGATTGCCACAATAAAAATGACAGGATTTTTCACCAGTGAAACAGGATTTAATTTGATGAAACTGTCCTTGGCTGCCTTGAGCATCATCCTGCTGTTAAAGATACCGGACCCTGTTTTTATACTCATCATGATTTTGTTTTAAAATGTCACACCGTGATTCATCAATAACTGTTCTGCAACCGGGCCGAGGGCCAGGGCAGGGAAATGGGTAAGCCCGCCAATGATCAGGATAACTGCTATCAGAAGTCCGATAAACAACCAGTTATCGGTCCGGAATGTCCCTGTCGACACAGGCGTTACCTTCTTTTTTACCATACTGCCCGCAATTGCCATTACCGGGATAATAATGCCAAAGCGCCCCACCAGCATGCCGACACCCAGTGTAAGGTTGTAAAAAACGGTATTTGCATTCAGCCCGGCAAAGGCGCTTCCATTATTCCCTGCCGCCGAGCTAAAGGCATACAGAATTTCCGAAAACCCGTGCGGCCCTGAATTACCAAGGGATGAAAGCCCCGGCTGGCATACCGATGCCCAGGCTGTAAAAACCAGGATGATGATATTGGGGGCAAGTACCGCGATCATGGCCATCTGAACCTCGAATGCCCCGATCTTCTTCCCCATGTATTCAGGCGTGCGCCCTACCATCAGCCCTGCAATAAATACGGTCAGGATGATAAAAATGACCATGCCATATAAACCGGCGCCTACGCCGCCAAAGATGATCTCCCCCAGCATCAGGTTGATCATGGCGATCATCCCTGATATTGGCGACAGGCTGTCGTGCATGGCATTTACAGAGCCGTTCGACGCGGCAGTGGTTATTGTGGACCATAGGATGCTGCCGGTGATCCCGAAGCGGGTCTCCTTCCCCTCCATCAGGGGAAGGTTCCCGAAGACGGGATTGGTTGAATATTCTGCATACAATGAAATGCCCAATCCCGTTAGCAGCAGGATGAGCATCACCGAAAAGATGGTCCAGCCCTGACGCGCAGACCCGATCATTTTACCATAGGTGTAGGTCAATCCGGCTGGTATGAGCAGGATTGCCAGCATTTCCAGGAAATTGCTGAAGGGTGTTGGATTTTCAAAGGGATGGGCGCTGTTGGCGTTAAAAAAACCGCCGCCATTGGTTCCCAGTTGCTTGATGGCAATCTGCGAGGCTGCGGGCCCCATGGGCAGAACCTGCGTCGTCCCCTGCAGGGTCTGAACGGTATCATAGGTTTTGAAATTCTGAACAACGCCCTGGCCGGCCAGTGCAACCGAAAGCAGGATCGAAAGCGGCAGCAGCACATACACTGTCGACCGGGTAAGATCAACCCAGAAATTTCCCAGCAGTTCCGTGCTTTTTCGTGAAACACCCCTGATAAGCGCCAGTAATACGGCGATACCTGTTGCGGCGCTGACAAAGTTCTGCACCGTCAATCCAACCATTTGCACGAAGTAGCCCAGGGTGGTTTCACCGGCATATCCCTGCCAGTTGGTATTGGTCATAAAGCTCACCGATGTATTGAAGGCTGAATGCCACGAAACATCGGGGAGTTTTGCAGGGTTTAAGGGCAACCGGGACTGGATCACCTGGATCAGAAACAGAAAGAGGAACCCGGTCAGGTTGAAAACCAACAGGCAAAATGTGTAGGATTTCCAGTTGCTCTCCTCCTCCGGATCGACACCCGAAAACCTGTAGGTCAGTCGTTCAAGCCAGCCGAAAACAGGTCGCAGAAGATGCCGTTCCCCGCTGAAAACGCTGCTCATGTAACTCCCTAAAACAGGGGTCAGTCCAATTAACAGGACAAAAAAGAGGATTAACTGGAAAATATCGTGAAAGGTCATGGGTTTGGCTGTTAAAATTTGTCGGGTTTGATGAGGGTATAGATCAGGTATCCGAAAATAGCGAGCGCTATGACTGCCCCGATCAGGTAGCCGAAACCGGGTCCTGACTTTGTTATCAGGGGCTGAACCAGTAAAATTGCCGTATTCATTTGATATGGTTTAAGACAGGTACAAAGTTGCACCGGAACATATAAGGATTTTATACGAATCGGGCCCGGTCTTATAAAGACTTTATAAAGATGAATGCGGATGTTAAGGTCGGGAAAGATCGGAATAGCTGGCCAATAATTTCAGCAACAACCCCGCAGATATTCCAGGGTGGTCAATCCATACCGGTAATTGAGGCGCCGATAACATGGTCTTATGAGCTTGACTTCAATATCCTGCATTGATTTTAAACCTGACTATAACGAGGGGCTTGTATATTCATCGAATTTGTCCGGAAATATGGACAACACTTCTCCCTCCCCTTCAAGAAATACATCCGGCTAATAAACAAAATCCTGATCTATCCCCCTGGCAATCAGCAACTCGTTAAACCGGCCCAGACACTTACCATCCTTGCCGAACCTGGCAATATATCTTTTAAAATCCTCCAGGGTAAACAGCTGTTTCTGGAAATCACGATAGATTCTTTTAATACACGAGTTCCAGTTGTCATCGCCCATACACCTGCGAACCTGGTGCAGCACCAGCGGCCCTTTGGCGTAAATCGCCTGTGCCTCTTCCACTGAGTTGTTCACCGATACAACCTCCATGATGGGCACATCCTTCTCCTTTTTGACTATTTCTGTATAATTTCTCAGGTAAAGCTCCCGGAGCAGCCGTTTCAGCGAATCGGCGCCATAAGTATGTTCCACATACATCGCCCTGAGGTATTCGTTGATCGACTCCTCAACAAACCAACGACCCCGGGCATTTTCATCGGGGCTGACCACATTTCCGAACCACTGGTGCCCCACCTCGTGTGGCGCCCATAATCCCGGGTCGGGGATGTAGTCGGGCAGCCTGGAGGTGAACAGCAGCATGGACTACTTATATTCCATCGAATCGGGATTGAAAACAAAGAGGGCTATGTTGCAGGCATGGGAGGTTTCCCAGTCATGCTGCACCCTGTTCCCCGACTGTTTCTGTTTCAGACATTCCCCGTTACTGACGGTCACAAGGTCCTGCGGAACGCTGATTGAGAGCCTGGCCTGGAACAATACCCCCATCTGCAGCGGGTACCATCGTTCCGAACGTTTCATCACCACCATTCCACGTTTCACCATGAAGGAATCAAGGGGGAGCGAATAGGTAAACCGGATGGCTGTTTTTTTGCTTTCAGCCTGACCGGATTTCAGCGTTAAGATCAATGAATCCCTCCCAGAAAAACGATATGAAATTCCCGGCAGGCCATCCGCGCTAATTTCGGTAATCCGGGCATCCCTGCTGAAAAGGAAAAGGAAAGTGCGGGCGGTGTCAGCTTTGCAGATCGCAAGCGTTACGTTGCAGTTAAGCCTCCTTGTATTCATGTCGAGGTCGGCCCTGATTTTATAGCTTGCAATGGTATACACACCGGCATTGGCATGAAAGAGCCAGGCCAGGAAAAGGATAAAAAACGTGATCGTGCGTTTCATAATGTAAGTCGACTTTGCTGTTACCCCATCAGGCGTCAGGGTTCATCCGTTGAAATGCCTTTTGAAGGTCATCAGGGCTGGCCATTGTCATCGCCTCGCTGAATCCGAAAGCTATCTCCGTTTTTCCCTTTGCCAACTGGCCGAATACCGATTCTATGAAATCGCTTACCGGCGGGGCGTAATTGTGCAGCCCCCTGCCGCCCAGGTCGGTATTCAAAGCAGGAGGAATGAGTTCGATCACCTCCACGCCCCGCGATCTGACCAGGTGCCTTAGCGAAAGGGTAAACGAATGAAAGAAGGCTTTGGTGGCGCAATAGACTGCTGTTTTTGCCATCGGTACATAGGCCAGCCCAGAGGTGACGTTCAGGATCGTGCGCAATGCCGGCAGCGTTAGGAAAAGGGAAGCCAGGTGGAGCGGAGCCTCTATGTTAACGGCGATTTCATCTTTTGCCCGCTGAAAAAAGTCCTCATCGGTGAACGACATATGCTGCTGGATCCCGGCATTGTTAACCAGTACATTCAGATCGCTGTGATTTTCCGATATCCAGGTAAAGAGCCTGATCCGCTCCTTTTCCTGTGCCAGGTCACATTTGAAGGTTATTACTGACGGAAACCTGTCAGACACCTCCCTGAGCGTTTGTTCCCTGCGACCACAAATAACAACTGTATTGTTTTCAGCGATAAACCGCTCCGCAAGGCCCAGGCCGATGCCGGATGCTCCACCGGTAATTAAAATTTTGTTGTTTGAGATGTTCATGATAAGTTGGCAATTATAAGTTTAGATAATTGAGGTTGATTTTGAATAATTTAGGGTTTAAGGAAGTTACTTTACTATTTTAACCACAACAGGCACATTAGGGCACAATAGACATCTGTTTACAGGAATTGACGGACACCAGAGGGTTTATGAAGCGTGCAAAAGCCGGGTCACCCTTCAGAACGGTTGTTGTTTTCAAACTCAGAAACAACAGAAACCGCCTTTTCATAATCCATGTTTGAAACCACCACTTTTACCGAACCCGCCCCTCCGCCAGCAGTGTACCAGGGCGCAAGGGTACCCGTATTCTCGTCCATCAGGAATGTTTCAATTTCCGCGTTCTCCAGCAGGCTCTTAACCAGTTCGGCCTCCCAGATGGTCCCTGCAAAAACAACTACCGGCTCAATATCATGATTTTTTTCCATATCAATTATTATAATCATCCTGTTTGTTACAACTTTCCCATCAAACAATAATCGTCACCTGTCACATAGATTGCTTATCAACAGAACCATTTTCAAGGCGACAGCCCCCTGTAAACCCCAGATTTATTCATGGGGACCATCCGTCCGTCAAAACGGAAATACTGACCGAAGATTCCTCCTGACACCAGGGCGTTGGCCATACCATATGCATCAATATCAACCAAAATATCAAGGTGTGCCGAAAGCGAACTCCGGACTGCCATTTTCAGAAAAAATGATTTGTTTTTTTTATTGAGGGTAAGTTCATACCCTGAGATTTTTCCCTTATCTGTAACACCGCCCGCTCCATTGAAACCCAGCCTGTTGTCGGCGCCAACCTGGATAGAAGCCTCTGATGAATCAACCATAACGAAATTCAGCGCCCTGTTTACCCTGAAGCGCAGTCCTGTTTTTCTTTCAACAAAATCAGCCTCCAAAACAAACGACCTTGATAACAGTACCTTGTAAATTGTATCAAATTGCTGTTGCAGTTTCTTTTCCTGCTCAGCCTTTTTCCTGTTCCGCACCTCCTTTCCGCTCAGGGTATCCTTGTGGTTCTCCTGCGCCTGGATGAAGGCAACTATAAAAATAAGGGCCATAAAAATGACAAGCTTTCTCATTTCCTTGTTCTTCAGAGTCGGTTTAATATCATATAGGATTTATCAAAATCTGTCCATAATTTTCGTTCCAACAGTTTAATGATCATTTCCG
>CAIYQH010000212.1 GCA_903928285.1 uncultured Bacteroidales bacterium | reverse complement strand
GGGTCGTCAGGGTGATGCTTTGCGGCGGGCAGGTTGAACAGGGCTTGTTTTCCTGTGCTTTTATCCCTGATAATGTGAATAATAGAAGAATAATAAGGAATGAGGTTTTCATGGTGGACTGATTTTCAGACAGGGATAAGTTAATTTGACCGAGCATAAACAAAAAAAACCGCTATTCACTGGTAAATCCTTTCAGATTGCCAGGTTTTACCTGAGGTAAAGAAATTTCAGGTATATTTCCGGGTGATCGAACCTGATCCATGGTTAAACCGAAATTGGCCATCTTTGAAGGAATTTCCAGTCAGACAAAAGGTTGCCGGTAATTTCAGCAGGAGGCATAACGAGTTGTTATTTGCTTAAAATCCTGAACTCGGTACGGCGGTTATACTGGTGCCCGGCCTCGCTGCATTCAACGCCGGTGGTGCAGTTGCAGCGGTTGGCCAGCTGCGATTTACCGTATCCCTTCGCCCTGATCCTCGAGGGGTCGATCCCCTGCGAGATGATATACTGCACCGCCGATTCGGCCCGCTTCTGCGACAAAACCCGGTTGTACTCCTCGCTTCCGCGGCAGTCGGTATGCGATCCGAGTTCGATGGTGATAGGATATCTCTTCATCAGCGCCACCAGTTGATTCAATGGCTTCCGGGCATCCTCGCGGATGTTCCATTTGTCGAAATCATAGAAGATGTTCTCAATTCTGTACGGCTTGTTAACCTGCAGGGTGTCGATCGATATCGCCGGAGGGGCGGGAGGTTTGGGCACTGCTGTGATGGCGGGTGGCACCGGCGGTTTGGGGGTTTCAACGGGGATACTGGCAAAGCTGTATATATCATCCCCGCCCGCCCCTCCCGGCCGGTTTGAACTGAACAGCCCGGTGTTGCCGTCACCGCCCGTGACCAGCGAAAAATCATCGGCAGGGGAGTTCACAGGCGACCCGAGGTTTTTCGGGGTCAGCCACTTGCCGTCAACCTTCCGGGTGACAAAGAGGTCAAGGCCGCCAAAGCCGGGCAGGCCGTCGGAGGAAAAATAGAGATCTCCGTTTTCGGCGGCATAGGGGAACATCTCTTTGCCCGCGGTGTTGACGGCTGGCCCCAGGTTTACCGGCTTTCCCCAGCCATTGCCTTCGCGCGTGCAGCTGTACAGGTCGGTTTCCCCGAAGCCTCCCTTCATGTCGGATACAAAGTAGAGGGTATTTCCGTCAGGGCTTAAGGCGGGATGGCCAACGGAACAGCTGTCGCTGTTCAGGAAAAAGGGTTGCGGCGTTGACCAGTTGCCGCCGGTGAACGTTGAGATGAAAATTTTCAGCAGGTGCGTGCGGATAGGCCCATCCTCCTTTTTGCCCTTGTCGTGGCTGGCCAGGGTGCGGTTGATGAACATCACGGTAAAGTCATGGTTGAAACATACCGGGCCGTCGTGCCACTCCTGCACGGGTAGCCCCGGCGCGGCAACAGGCGGCGTATAGGGTCCGCAAAGACTGTCCTTCACAACAGGGGCTGAAACAAAGAGTTTCAGGTAACTGTTTCCCGTCCATCCGTAGGTTTTGCCCTTCCCCTCCTCCCGGGTCCGGTCGCTGGCAAAGATGATGCCATTGTGATAAAAAACAGCCCCGAATTCCGACTGGGGGGAGTTGAGTTGTTTAACATGGGCAACGCGGCAGGCAGGCTTTGCCGACTGCCACAGGAGTGCGCTGTCGCAAAAACCTGCAAACAGCTTCCCTGCCGGGTCGCCGGGATTAAGTGAATCGTAGTGAAGAAAGATCTTTTTCGACAGGCCATATTCGCCGCACGAGCGCAGCGCCTGTGCATAATGAAACCAGTCGGCCGGTGCAACCTGAAAGCCCTTCGGGAAATCGACGGGCAACAGGGCCTTTTCATACCATTGCCTGGCATTTGCCGCATCGTTCAGCATCCGGTAACAGCCGGCCAGGAGCAGACGGGCCGTGCGCTGTGACTTTTCGCTTCCCCTGTCTGTCTCACCCTGCAGGAGGATCACCGCCTTTGAATAGTTGTAGAGGGCTATCTCACTCCTGGCCTCTGTGATTTTGTTCTGGGCCGAAACCAGGTATCCTGTGAGGAAGATAAAAATTATCAGGATTTTTCTCATGTGCCTTTCGCCTGTTTTCAAGTTAGAAATACCTGGGTGTTAACATACGCTCCTTGTGGAAGAGATCGAACTCGTATCCAAGCCTGATCTCATGCGACCCTTTATTGTAGGCTTTCAGCGAGTTGAACCAGATATCGTAGGAATAGCCGAATGAAAAACCGCCGCCGAGGTTCAGCTCCATCAGCAGGGCCAGGGCGCTTTCGGTGCGGTAGGCGGCGCCCAGGGTCAGCAGGTTGCGGATGATGAAACTGCCATTCAGGTCAACCTGGAGGGGGGCGTTCTGTACGTATTTTACGAGTACCGATGGGATAAATTCAAGGTTTTCGGCAATCGGGATGGCCCCGCCCGCCATGCCATAATAGTTCCGTTCGAGCCGGGTAAAGCTGGTCTTGTTGTCGGGAGCGGCGCCGGATACCACGATCTGGTTCTGGAAAAGGTGCTTGACCGACAGCCCTGCATAAAACCGGCGTCCATAATAGTAGGTGCCGAAATCGGCGTCGGGAACCATCTTGTTGGTCACATTGCCATTGAGCAGCAGGTCGCCGGGATCTTTTGGGTTCAGCATGTTCCAGTTGATATCCATGTACTTAAACCCGGCCTGGATACCAAAGCAAAGCGTGGTGGCGGGGAAGATCAGCCTGTAGGCGAAGGTGCCCATTGCCCCGTAGTCGACCGAGGGTCCCAGTTCGTCGCGGTAGGCATACAAACCGATGCCGATGTGGGGGTCGCGCAAAGGGGTATGTGCATTCAGGGAAAAGGTGCGTGGGGCTCCGGGGATGCCTGCCCACTGGAACCTGGTGATGAGATCGGCCGAAAACCGACCGTTACTGCCCGCATAGGCCGGGTTGATGGCCAGCTTGTTGTAGGCATATTGCGTGAACAGGGGGTCCTGCTGGCCATTGACCTCAATGACCAGGAACCAGAGCAGGATGAAAGCAAGGTTTTTCAACATACGGTTTATTTTTTACCTCCCCGTTCCAATACCATCCTGAGGAGTCTTTCCATCCACCCTCCCGGCCAGGAAACAGACAATCAGAAACAAATTAAGAAAAAAGCTTCACGCTGAATGCCAATGACACCCCCGGAAAATACATTCAAATATACGCAAAGTGAATTGATATTGGCAACCCAAAATCACCCACCCCAACCATCCCTTTTCCGCATTATTTTCATTGTTTACAAACTTACATTGAAAACATTGCCTGCATTGTTTGCATTGCCTGCATTGTATGCATTGTTTGCATTGTTTGCATTGCCTGCATTCCTTGGAAGTCTCCCCCCCTTTTTCTACCTTTGCTGTTCCAAAACTAACAGCACTATGAGTAATTTTATCGGTATCCGTCACGAGGATAAATACAAACTTGAACGAAGGGCTCCCTTAACGCCTAAGCACGTAGCCCGGCTCGTGAAACAAAAGAAACTGGATATCATCGTTCAGACTTCCGGCAAAAGGATATTTACCGATGAGGAATATATCAGGGCAGGCGCTACGATCGAAGCGGATCTCAGCAAATGTTCCGTGATCTTTGGTGTAAAGGAGATGCCGGAATCCTTTTTTGAACCCGACAAGACCTATGTCTTCTTTGCCCATGTTGTAAAAGGGCAGCCCTATAATATGGCGATGCTGCGCAGGATGATGGCGCTCAAATGCAACCTGATCGAGTACGAACGCGTGGTCGACGAGCAGGGAAAGCGGCTGATATTTTTTGGCAGGTACGCCGGGATGGCAGGCATGATCAACTCCCTGTGGTCGCTGGGGTTACGGCTGAAAGAGTCAGGGTATAATTCAACTTTGGTAAGGCTGAAACAGGCGCATCACTATCATACCCTGCAGGAGGCCAAAGATGATGTTTCGGCCATCGGCCAGGTCATTGCCGAAAATGGCATCCCCCACGAACTTCGGCCTTTTGTCATCGGGATAACCGGTTACGGGAATGTATCCCAGGGGGTACAGGAGATTCTGGGTTTGCTCCCGGTAAAGGAGATCTCTCCCGAAAAGCTCCTTGAACTGCATCGCCGGCCCAAACTACCCGACAACATTGTCTATAAGGTGATTTTCAAGGAGGAGGATCTCTTCGAACATGTTGATGGCGAGCCCTTCGACCTGCACGACTATTATGCCAACCCGCAAAGCTACAGGAGCAAATTTGAGAAATTTATCCCCCATCTCTCGATGCTGATCAACTGTATATACTGGGATAAACGCTATCCGCGACTGGTAACCAAGGCATACCTGAAAAAGCTGTTTGCAAAGGGAAAACCCAGGCTTGCCGTGATCGGCGACATCAGTTGCGATGTGGACGGGGCTGTTGAATGTACCTTGAAACCGACCGAAATTGATGATCCCATCTTCGTCTATAACCCCGTAACAGAACAGATTTCCATGGGGCACCGGGGCGATGGACTGCTGGTGATGGCGGTCGACATCCTGCCTGCCGAATTGCCGCGCGATTCATCCGACGGCTTTGCTGATGTCCTGGTCAACTTCGTGAAGCCCATCGCCGATGCCGATTTTGAGGAACATTTCGACGACCTTGATCTGCCAAAGGCCATTAAAAAGGCGCTGATCCTGCACAAGGGCGAATTAACCCCCGACTATAAATACCTGGAAGAATACCTGTAAAATAAGGTTCAACAAAATTTTATCAAACCCGGCGCTGACCGGGATCAACCCACTAACCTCTCTGCCCAATGAAAAAAATACTGATTCTCGGTTCCGGGCTCATTGCCAAGCCCATCATCCAGTACCTCCTTTCAAAAAATTACCGGTTGACGGTGGCCTCCAACACGACCGACCGTTCCGATGCCATGATCGCCGGTCATGTAAATGGCACCTCCGTTTTCTGGGATGCAGCCGATACCGCCTCCCTCGACGGGATGATCGAAGCGCACGATATCGTGGTAAGCCTGCTGCCCTATATGTTCCATGTGATGGTTGCCACCCGCTGCGTCAGGTTTAAAAAGAACATGGTCACCACCTCCTACGTAAAACCGGAAATGCGGCTGCTCGATGCGGCTGCCAGAGAGGCAGGGATCATCCTGCTCAACGAAATGGGCCTTGACCCGGGTATCGACCATATGTCGGCCATGCGCATCATCGACAGCGTGCATGAACGGGAAGGGGCCATCATTGAGTTCTACTCGATCTGTGGCGCGATTCCCGCACCGGAAGCGGCCAATAATCCCTTCAGGTACAAGTTTTCCTGGAGCCCTAAGGGGGTAGTGTTAGCAGGGAATAATGATGCGGTTTACCTGCAGCATGGCCAGATCATCGAAAAACCAACCCGCGACCTTTTTAAAAACCCCTTCCTGGTCAATTTTCCCGAGGTCGGGGAACTGGAAGTATATCCAAACCGTGACTCCCTTGCCTACCGGGAGATTTATGGCATCCCAGAGGCTCAGACCATGTACCGCGGCACCTTCAGGTACAAAGGGTGGTGCGAAACCCTCGATGCCATCAAGCAGTTGAACCTGATCTCGCCCGAAAAGGCCGATATGACCGGGTTTACCTATGCAGGGATGGTGATGCGGCAGATTGAAATGCTGAATGACCAGCGCTTGGGCAGCGAATCCCTTGCTGCTGCCAGCCTGCAGGAGCTGACGGGTATAAAGAATCCTTCAGGGATTGCCGCGCGCCGTGCGGCAGCAGCCTTCCTTGGACTGGATGAGCCGGCACATGCGATGGAGGCTATGGCCTGGCTTGGTCTCTTTGATGAATCGCCCATGAACCGCGCCGTGGAATCAACCTTCGAAGTTACCTCCGACCTGATGATCGAAAAAATGGCCCTGGGGCAGACCGAACGCGATATGGTGGCCATGCAGCATCTCTTCCTGGCAGGCTACGTTGATGGACGCAAAGAGGTTATCCGTTCGAGAATGCTCGATTTCGGAACACTCGACACCGACACCTCCATTGCCCGTACCGTCGCCCTTCCGGCAGCAATCGGGGTGGAGATGATCCTCGATGGGAAAATAGAAATCAAGGGCGTTCATATCCCCGTAATACCCGAGATTTACAACCCGGTTCTGGATCAACTCGAAACAATGGGGATTAAAATGGTCGAGGAATATGGGTTGCCTCTTTCGGAAATGATCGGTTAATCAGGGAAGACATCCGATAAACCTCAGAGGGGTGGCGAAGACAGTTAATTATTCTCAAATTCATTCATCAGCATGGGAATCGGCGAAATCATTGTAATTGCAATTGTCTGTATCGTATTTTATTCAGTTTTCAGCATGCGGAAAAAACCGCAGGATGAAAACCAGTCAAACGGGAATGGATCGGCTGACCGTGGAACTTCGGGTTCGCGCCCGGTCAATCCGCAACCGGCAGAGCCAAGACGAAAATCAGGTTATGCCAAATGGGTTGGCGGCGGACTTGGGTGGGTGTTTGGCGGCCCGATCGGCGCCATCCTGGGGGTAGCCCTGGGATCGATGTTCGACGGGATGAATACCGGAACCGTTGCCTACCAGGGAACCCCCCGCGGTGATTTTGCCATGAGCCTTCTTGTTTTATCGGCGGCCGTCATGAAGGCCGATCAGAAGGTGGTCAGGGCGGAACTTGACTTCGTGAGGAGTTTCTTCATCAGCCAGTTTGGACCGGAAGAGGGTACCCGCCTGGTATCCATGTTGCGCGAAATCCTGAAACAGGATATCGATGTTCAGCAGGTAAGCATCCAGGTCGGGCAGTACACCGACTATGCGGTGAAACTGCAGTTGGTTCATTACCTCTTTGGCATTGCCGCCGCCGATGGCATGTATCATCCCGATGAAGTCGCCATGATCGCCTCGATCGCCGGCTTTATGCGCATCCCGGCATCTGAATTTTCGTCCATCAGGGCGATGTTTGTGAAAAACCTCAACTGGGCCTATGATGTGCTTGAAATCACCACCGGTGCCTCCGATGACGAGGTAAAGAGGGCTTACCGCGAAATGGCTAAGAAACATCATCCCGACAAGGTTGCCCACCTGGGCGAGGATGTAAAGCAGTCGGCTACCCAGAAATTCCAGGAGATCAGCGCAGCCTATGAAGAGATAAAAAAGCAAAGAGGTATCCTATAAAAACTGTTTACCGAAAGAAAATCAGGATGGGTATTGCTACGTAACAGATCCATTTAAAAAATAAAGGGCTGCAGGAATCTCCCGCAGCCCTTTCGACAATCAACAAAAAAAACAAAACAACAAAACAAACAAAACCCAACCCGGGTAAGGATTACTCACCTCAGGCCGGGTTCTTTTCACAAAAACATGGTTAATTCACGAGTACCAGGCGTTTGATAACCTCCTGGCCTGCCATCGTAATGTGTATGAAATAGATCCCTTTTACTTCGCCTGAAAGGTCAAAGAAATATTCCCGGGCGCCTGAACAGCTCCTGGATAAAATACATTTACGATTAATATCCAGAATGTTTATTGTCGCAGTGTGCTCACTGTAACTGCCAACATTTAAGCTGAATTGCCCGCTTGAAGGATTTGGAAACACCTGTAATTCCTGCAATGGTTCTGTCCCGGCGATCCCCACTGTTGATGCCGCCTGGCTTACCGTAACCGTTTGGGGGGTAAGTCCTGTTACGGTGATGGTAAGTGTGGCGATACGGATGGCATGCGTCGTGTTGGCGGCATAGGTCGCCGTAAGGGTTCCGTTGCCGCTTCCCGAAGCGGGGGAGGCCTGGCACCACGATGCGTTGCTGACCGCAGTCCAGGTGGTGTTGGATGTAACCGTAAATGAGGTGGTTCCTGCAGTTGCCGGAACACTCTGGCTGGCTGGTGCTACCGTGAGCGTGGGCGCCGCGCCTGCCTGGGTCACCGTGACTGTCTGATCCGGAAGGCCTGAAACGGTTACCGTGATGGTTGCGCTTCGTTGGGTTACGTTGGGATTTGCCGAATAGGTAGCGGTGATGGTTCCGTTACCAGTTCCCCCTGCACCTACCGTGCACCATGCAGCATTGCTTGATGAGCTCCAGGCTGAATTCGAAGTGACTGAAAAGGTGGTTGAGCCTGATGTTGCTGTTACACTCCTGTTCGAGGGGGATACGGCAAGCGTCGGGACAAAGCCCGTGGCTGTAAACGTACCGATCATCCCCATCGCGGCATGTGGTGTACACACGTAATTAAAGGTACCGGCAACGGTCACGGGATAATCGAAAATGGGCGACCCGCTGTTGATCTGCTGATCCCAGCTGGCAGCGCCTGCAGGGATCACACCCGAGGTGGTCGTATGCGATCCGGCACTCCATTGCCACCTGACGGTGTCGCCCACCGAAACACTTAATGAAGATGGATTGAAAAAGTAATTGCCGACAAGCACGATGTGTTTGACAGCATAAGAGGGTATATGGAAAAACATCACTGCCAT
>CAIYQH010000211.1 GCA_903928285.1 uncultured Bacteroidales bacterium | reverse complement strand
TTGTATTGCTGGGCGAAAATATTCTGGTGCCCTGTCACATTCTGGATGTCAAGATAGATCGACTGCGAGAGCTTTTTCTTTTTGCTGTTGCAGGTAAACCCGGTCTTGATATCCAGCCTGTAAAAATCGGGATAACGCTCCGTAAAAGCATAGGCATCGCCCATGGTAACCTGGTCGCGGGCTGCATTGGAGGCGGCCAGATCGACCGGGGTGTAATACCGGCCCCCGGCATGGGTGAATTTCAGGTCGAGGGTGACTGCATTCCGCTTCGCTTTACCCACTTTGAATTCCTTACCCGCCAGGACGTTATAGACAAATCTCCCGTTAAAGGCTGTGTTCCGTTCGATGCCATCGCTTCCCTTGTATTTAGCCTCATATACCGATCCCGTCAGCAGGGCGTAATAACCATGCGAAAAGAATTTTTCGATGGTAAGTTCTATTCCGTAATTGGTGCCGGTGCCTTTGTTAGCCAGGTTTGACTGCTGGGTAGGAGTAAAGGAGGCCCCTTCGTTGAGCATCGAAAAACTGCTGCTGTCTTTTGAAACCGGAACATTATAGAGCATTTGGTAATAAAGCTCTGCTTTGACCCGCCAGTCCCTGAATGGCAATACCTCATACGATAATACGAAGTGGCGGCTGTTGGTGAATCCGAGCTGGCGGTTGGTTTCATCATAGGTGTTGTCGGGTCTGAGCGCCCTGTAAAAGTAAACAGAAAGCGGCTGCATCTGGCTGTGGATGCCAAAACCGATCCCGATGGTTTGCTTGGGACTGACCTGGTATTTCAGGCCGATGCGTGGTTCAAGCGAAACTGTGTTGTTCAGGGTCAGTTCCTGGCTGCGCAGGCCGGCATTAAGGGTCAGGTTTTCGGTAATGCGGTATTTGGTCTCGATATAGGCAGCGAGCAGGGAAGTATTGCCTTTGTAATCCCATTTATAATTCCAGATGGGGGTCAATCGGCGGTCTTTCATGCTGAGATCCAGGTGGAGCAGGTCGCACTGCAGGCCTGCCTTTATCGAAAGACGGGCATTGGCCTTGTAGTCCAGAAAAGTATTGACGGCATAGCGGATCTCGATGTCCCGGGCCACCCCCACCCGCTCGGGCGGTGTCACATTGTTGATGGTGTCAAGGTCATAACCGTTCTCTGAATAGGAGATGCCCAGCACAGTGTTCCAGTAAATTTTGTTGCTCAGCCTGATAAAATGTTTCAGTCCCAACACTCCGATCTTGCTTTTTGAATAGGCATCCTGGCCCGGGTTTGCAAAGATATCGGAGGCCTTGACCTTGTCATGCATGAAGTCGATATGGCTTAATCCCCCAAGTCCGAAAACTGTGAACCGGCCAAGCTTTGTATCTCCCGAATTGATCTTGAAGCTAAGATCCTGGTAAAAGGGGGTGGCTTCGGTCCCGATAGGGATGCCCAGGTTTTGCGAAAGGCCTGTGAAGGAGTAGCGGTAGGCGACCAGGTAGGAGGCCTTGCCCCCGGTTTTAAAGGGTCCTTCCGACATGGCTTCGAGACCGGTGAGCGCCCCAAACTGGATCATGTGTTCTCGTGTATCATTATTCCCGTTCCGCAGGCGGATATCAAAAACCCCTGCCGTTGCGTTGCCATAATCAGCAGGAAAGGCGGACGTTAAGAAGTCGGAATTGTCAAGTGCATTGGGGTTGAGGGCGCTTACCGGGCCACCCGTGGTTCCCAGCGTGACGAAATGGTTGGGATTGGGCACATTGAGTCCCTCGATGCGCCACAATACCCCGGCCGGTGAGTTTCCCCGGATCACGATATCGTTGCGTGAATCGTTCGGCGTGCTGACTCCGGCGAAATTGGAGACCAGACGCGACGGATCGGACCGGCCTCCCGAATATCGGTTCACCTCCTCCATCGAAAAGGACCTGGCGCTGACACTTGCCATCCGGTTGAGCGATTCGTTCTTTTTCACCCCGGAAACCTCAACCTCCTTTAGAGAACTGATATTTTCCTCGAGCCCGATTTCCAGCACCACCTCTTTCCCCACGGTAACCACCACGCTGGGAACCACAATCGGTTTATACCCCAGAAAGGTTGCCTGCAGGTCGTACCGGCCGGGAGCTACACCGGTAATTTTAAAACTGCCGTCGACCCCGGCTGATGCTCCCCTGGGCGGCGTTAACCCTAGGATAATCACATTGGCCCCCGGCAGGGTGACCTGCGATTGCTTGTCAATGACGGTCCCGCGGATGACCTGTGTGGGATGTTGTGCGAATTCTTTGGTAACACCTGATAAAGCGGTCAGGAAAAGGATGATCAGATATAGTCGTTTCATGATGATTTGTTTTTTCCCGCAAAATAAGGGAGGAATGAAGGGGCGGGAAAGCGGAAACCTGGTGAATTGTTGAATTCATAAGGTGAATTGTAAAGGGATCAGGATAATTAAACAGACCATGATCCGGGATATGTCACCTTCAGCTTCGGGTAAATTTTTTTTGAAAACTCCCGCAGGAGTATAATTGTTTTCTGTTTAGCGGTGTTCTCAAACTATTAACAGGCGACCGGCCGATTCGATACTGATATTCTTCCGGTCGGGGCTTTCTCTAAGTCGCCTCGAAGTTCCCTCGGTTCTTCATCGGTTCTCGTTCGGTTCTCGTTCGGATTGGGTTCGTTGTGATTTTTACAGCACTAACGCCCATTAAAATACGAAATCCGACGTACAACAAACGAAAGTGGAAAGTACAAAGTTCGAAGGAAGAAAAACGGCATGCTGATCCCAAACTTTGCACTTCGTCATTCGTACCTTGTATTTCGCGTTGTATCGCAGTCTGCAGAAATTTTATCAGGTGAAAATGCCTGCTGTGTCTGCATCTTCCGGCAGGTTCCCACGCTTCCTGCAGGCATCTCCGGTTATTGCCGGGCGGCATGGCGCATACGCAGGAGGTTTTCCTGGATAACTTTAATGGCTGGTATTCAGTCTCGGTTACCCCGTTGATGGACATAGCGGGTAACCTGGCAGGATCGGTCCAGACAGCGCACGAAATAACGGATCTGTAACAGGTCAATGTATTTCTGAGGTTATCCCTGGGTTCGCTGATGAGGATGCTGACCTGTTGCAGCTAGATGGCAGGGTAGCCCATTCTGGCAAACCGGAAACTGTTGAAATTTTTGTGAAATCAATGAAGATGTGGTTTTCACTCTCTGTTTACTGCCCTGAAAAAGAGTTTTTCGCGGTTGTTTTCGAGGTGATAACAGAATGCTGCCAAACCGGGAGAGCCAACTGTGAAGCAAAGGGAACCATCCATGCGGAAAGCGAACCGGGAAATGGCAGTACCTTTACATTTACTTTACCGGAACGAAAAGCGATAAAATACTGTCGCGGTGAACCTGCCGGAATATTAAAAGAAAACCAGCAACATTAAGAATACCCCGGTTACACACAACAGCATACTGCCATACCAGAGCCATTTCCGCCTGGTAAGGGCCGAGATGGCACAAATGGCGATGGCGATCTGGAATACGGTAACGGCTCTTGCCAGCTTGTTATGAAGGAGAAGATCCTCGGAGGAGATGCTCTCCTTTTCACGGGCCGTTTTGTCAATCTCCTTCTGTTCTTCCTTATACTGGGCGGCCTTCTCCTGGTCGGCAACCTTTACCTCTTTGCCCATCTCCTTTATCATATCCATTTTGCTTTGGAGGACGACAGATTTAATCCCCTTGGCCTGGTAATATGCCCATTGGTCGGAAGCCTTCAGCTGCTCGATCATGGCTTCATTGGCGTAGTGACCTGCCAGCAGGGCGGCAATAGCGGCAAAAACCGCCAGGATAGCCGCAGTCAGGGCAACCTTTAATATCCAGTTTTCCTCGCTCTCAAGGGCACGTTCGTGCATCTTTTCCTGCAGCAATTCCGTTGGTACCTCTATTTCTTCCATATTCAGCTATTTTTTCTGTTAGGGATGTTACTTCACAAATAAACACAGATATTCTGGAATAAACAAATAGTTTCCGGGTTTATTGCAGGCGAATGTCAGTTTTCCATCACCAGGGATGATCAGAAAACCTCCTGGGTTTGCACATAGAGGCCTTTCGAATTATTACCGATACCAAAATCTATCGCGATATTGGTCCTGTCGTGCTTTCCCACCATGATCCGCAGCCCGACACCCGCTGCCGGCTGAAAATATCCAAACACGGGGATATGCATAT
>CAIYQH010000210.1 GCA_903928285.1 uncultured Bacteroidales bacterium | reverse complement strand
TTCGCATTTGAATGAATGGTTGCAATTGTGACCGCAGGGTAGAACCTGATCTCAAAATTCTTTTCTTTCCGGATGACGGTATATTTTTGTTCTTCGGTTTTGTTGGCCGACATCACCGTATAGGATTGAAATACAACAATGATCAAAATGATTACGACAACAATTATAAAAAATATTTTCATTTCAGTTATGGTTAAAATATACTGCAGATTTTCGCAGATAAAAAAGCGAAAATCTGCAGTTCTTGATTGTTATTTTGGCATCAAAACTCCATCTATAACATGGATTATCCCGTTTGAACCTTTCAGGTCGGCAGCAGTCACTGTTGCTTTTCCGCCTTTGGCATCTGTAAGGACCACTTTGCCGTTTTCAATGGAAGCTTTAAGTTCCTGTCCGTTTACGGTTTTGACAACTGCAGTTCCTTTGGCCTTCTTAATGAGGCCGGTAAGGGTTGCAGCATCAATATTCCCGGCAACAACATGATAAGTAAGTATCCCGGAAAGGGTGGCTTTATTTTCAGGTTTCAACAGGTTTGCCAGGGAATCAGCCGGGATCTTGTCAAAAGCAGCATTGGACGGTGCAAATACCGTAAAGGGTCCTTTGCCGCTCAGTGTGGTCACAAGATCAGCAGCTTTTAACGCTGCAACAAGAGTGGTGTGGTTTTTTGAACCGACAGCAATGTCGACAATTGTTTTCTCTCCCATCGCCTGTACCTGATTACCAATTAAGATGGCGCAGATCATTCCTGCTATGACATATTTCAGTGATTTCATATAAGCATGTTTTAAAGTGGATAAATTAATAGAATTAAGACTAATTAAAAACAAGACGAAAAAGTGATGATTATATTACAGAATAAATCAAAAAAATGATAATCAAAGAATGGATCTTTTCGATTACGTTGAACCCATGAAGTGGCGAAAATTCCTGTTTGACCAATCAAACAAATCTCCTTCAAAAAAACGGTCGAAAATGGAATCAATCCTTTGAAGGAGCCTTGTCAATGACTTCATCACGCAGATTTTCCTTAAATGCAAGTAATTTACTGCGGAGGGGTTTGTTTCCAGATGAGAGGATCCGGACCGCCAGCAGACCCGCGTTCTTTGCGCCGTTCAATGCCACGGTCGCAACTGGTACCCCGCCCGGCATCTGAAGTATGGACAGTATCGAATCCCAGCCGTCGAGCGAATTGGACGATTTCACCGGGACCCCGATAACCGGCAGGGGGGAGATAGCCGCCACCATCCCGGGAAGATGCGCTGCGCCGCCTGCCCCGGCAATGATCACATCGATACCCCGCCCGTGGGCGGTTTTTGCGAATTCAAACATTCGTTCCGGGGTGCGGTGGGCCGATACAATGCTTATTTCATGAGGGATGCCGAACTCTTCAAGGATACGGGCAGCTTCCTTCATCACAGGGAGATCCGAGTCGGATCCCATGATGATGCTTACGACTGGTTTTACCATGATGTTATTTTAATGGTTTTTTTTATGAATTCTGCTTTTTTTAATGCTTCTTCCATGGATGGATCCAGGATGGTAACATGCCCCATCTTCCGGTAAGGACGTGTGATCTTCTTTCCGTAAAGATGTATTTTCACACCCTCCAACCTCATGCACTTTGTGAATCCTTCGTAATGAGCTTTCCCGTTATGCCCCGGTTCGCCCAGGAGATTGACCATAACGGCCGGCATTTTTAACCTGGTGCTCCCGAGAGGAAAGTTGAAAATGGCCCTCAGCAACTGTTCAAACTGGCTGGTTATCACGCTTTCGATCGTATGATGCCCGCTGTTGTGCGGACGGGGTGCAATTTCGTTAACCCAGATCTGCCGGTTGCGGTCCACAAACATTTCCACGGCCAGGATCCCTGTAAGTCCCAGACCGGAGATCACCCTCCGGGCCTGTTCTTCTGTATCTTCCTGGATTTCCTGCGGAAGAACCGCAGGGCAGAGCAGGTGTTCCACGAGGTTGGCCTGATGATTGAACTCCATTTCCACTGCAGGGAAGCTTTTGATCTCGCCATTCCCGTTACGTGCGACGATAACGGATACTTCCCTGTATATTTCGACTTTTTCTTCAACGATGGATGGTCCGTCCAGCATACGGCCGAGATCTTCCGGCTTATTCACCACTGCGACCCCCATCCCGTCGTACCCGCCCCTGCGGAGTTTCTGGACGAAGGGCAGGCAGAGGGATCCATTCCTGATCCCGGTCAGGATATCTTCCCTGTTATCAAATAGCCGGAATGTCGCCGTAGGGATGCCGTGATCCCTGTAAAATTGTTTCTGCAGGCCCTTATCCTGGATCAGTTCTAAGTGAACAGGATCGGGAAGAATCCGCAGCCCCTCCTCCTTCAGTCGTTTCAGTGCTTCAACATTGACATTTTCCACTTCGAAGGTTAGCATGTCGACCTGTTTCCCGAATGAATAAACAGCTTCAAAGTTCATGGGATCTCCCTTCACCAGGCTTGTGCAACAGGAAGCTGCAGGGCAATTCTCATCCCTGTCAAGGATGTGCGTGCTGATGTCCCAGTTACTGGCAGCCAGCGAAAGCATTTTGCCGAGCTGCCCTCCCGCTATGATACCGAGTTTCAGTCCCGATACGACAAGATTTTCCATAGAGACAATGAAAGGTGTTTATTATTGACCCTGTCCCAGGGAATAGGCGGGAATACCGTCAAAAGAATAGAGGTTTTCGGTCTTGACAGTATCCACAGATTCCTCATCGGCCCTGGTGAGCAGGCCGATAATATCATGATGGGAGAAGATCTGTCCCTCAGCAGGTTTAAAGCGGCATCTCCAGTGGTCGGTGCAGAAGGTCTCCTCAAATCCGTCGGGCCAAACCTTGATTCCGCGGTTCGTGATCATGGTCAGTTTTACCTGTCCTGTTTCGATCTTCTTTATCCTGCCTGCAAGTTCATCGGGATCAACACCCCTCCAGTGAATGAAAAGGTCCACCCCTTCGAGTTCCTTCCGGGCGGGTTCTTTACGGGTGTAGCGGGGAAGGATGAGCGGCTTGCCTCCGGCATAGGAGACGGGTTGAAGTGAAGCGGGGAAAGAGCCAAGGTTGGCGATCACTGCCATGGCAAACTCATGTGTGCCGACTTTCCGGCGGCTGGTGCCTTCCCGGTAAATGTCGTAAGTATGGATCCCATCCTCCATCGTTTTCAGCCAGCCATTCTGGACCTTTTCCGCCACGCTGTTCTGGCCGATATGGATCAGCATCATGATGGCTGCCTGGAGCAGACCGGATGGGTTTGCCATGTTCTGTCCGGCCCTGCGCGGAGCCGACCCGTGAATGGCTTCAAACATGGCGCAGCTTTCCCCGATGTTGGCCGATCCGGCCAGTCCCACCGACCCCGCGATCTGGGCGGCCACGTCGGAAAGTACATCGCCGTAAAGGTTCGGCATCACCATGACATCGAAGAGTTCGGGCATATCGGCCAGCTTGGCCGCTCCGATATCCACGATCCAGTGTTCGTTTTCAATTTCCGGGTACTCCTTTGCGATGTCATCAAAGACCTTATGAAACAACCCGTCGGTCTGCTTCATGATGTTATCCTTGGTAAAGCAGGTCACCTTTTTCCTTCGGTACTGCCTGGCGAACTCGAAGGCATACCGTACGATCTTTTCGCAGCCCGGCCTGCTGATCAGTTTCAGGCATTGTACCACCTCGTCGGTTTGCTGATGCTCGATTCCGGCATAGAGGTCCTCCTCGTTCTCCCGGATGATCACTACATCCATCCCGGGGTGGAGGGTCTGTACAAAGGGATGAAAGCTTACACAGGGACGAACATTTGCATAGAGTTCCAGGAATTTCCTCGTTGTAACGTTCAGGCTTTTATATCCGCCCCCCTGCGGCGTGGTGATGGGGGCTTTGAGAAAGATTTTGTTCCTTCGTATGATGTCCCATGATTCACGGGCAATCCCGGAAGTGTTGCCGGCGAGGTAGATCTTTTCTCCGACTTCGACCTCTTCGATCTCCAGTTCGGCGCCGGCAGTAAGAATGATTTTAAGGGTGGCATCCATGATCTCGGGTCCGATGCCATCTCCTTTTGCGATCGTGATCTTTTTCATTTTCGGGTGTTTTGGATTTGCGCTGCAAAGTTCCGAAGGATAATCCATAAATTTATATTTATATTTGTAATTAATTAAATAACGATAATTTATGAATTACACATTGAACCAGCTCGAGGTGTTCCTGACTGTCGCGCGCCTGGGCAGTGTGACCAAGGCATCGGAAGTTTTGCATCTTACACAGCCGGCAGTGTCTATTCAGCTGAGGAATTTCCAGGACCAGTTCCGGATCCCGCTCACAGAAGTCATCGGGCGCCGGATTCACATCACTGAATTCGGGAGGGAGATTGCTTGTTCGGCCGAAAAGATCCTTTCGCAGGTGAACGAGATCAATTATGCGACAAAGGCCTATGAGGGATTCCTTGCGGGAAGGCTGACCATCTCGGTTGTTTCCACCGGGGGCTACGTCATGCCCTACTTTTTATCGGGCTTCATGAAGCTTCATCCCGGTATCGAGCTAATCATGGATGTGACGAACAAGTCCAGGGTGGTGGAAAGCCTGGAGCGGAACCAGGTCGATTTCTCGCTGGTTTCGATTATCCCCGGGCAACTGCCGGTAAGCAAAACCGATCTCCTGGAGAACAAGCTCTACCTGGTCTGCAGCCCCGAAAACAAGATCCGGGTACCATCCCGCTCCCTGGAAATTTTAAGCGAGTTGCCTCTGATCTTCCGCGAGGAAGGATCGGGGACAAGACAGGCCATGGAGAAATTCTTCCGCAGTCACAACTTATCAGTCAGAAAAAAAATGGAACTGACTTCGAATGAAGCGGTAAAACAGGCGGTACTGGCGGGTCTCGGCTTCTCGATCCTACCGGTGATCGGGATCACCGAGGAACTTAAAGCTGGGCGGATGCTTATTTTACCCGTAAAGGGCATGCCGATAAGCACAACCTGGAGCCTGATCAGCCTTAAGTCGAAGAAACTGTCGCCTGTTGCACTGGCATTCCTTGACTACCTTGAAAAAGAAAAACAGTCCATCCGTGAGCGATCTTTTTCTTTTGCAGTTTAAGGAACCCGAAGGCGCCCAGGACCTGAAGAGGGAACGTTAAAAAACCTAACACAGTCTGATGTTTATTACGGAAAAGCATAGCAAATACTGAAGAAAAGGGCAAGAATAAAAAGGAAGACTATGAACGGCGGGAGGAAAAATTATTTGAAGAAAAAATCCCTTGACCGGGTAGCTTAATAAATGATCGTAACTTTGATAGTTGATTTTGAGCATGAAAAAAGGGACTAAAGATAGTCCCTTATTGTGATCAGCCTGGGATTCGAACCCAGGACCCCCGCCTTAAAAGGGCGATGCTCTACCGGCTGAGCTAGCTAATCAGCCTCTGAAATTGAGGGTGCAAAAGTACGATAAAAATCAAAAATTAAAAATTAAATGTGAAAAATATTATAACGGCTTGAAATACAACAGCTAAAATTGCGTAATGTCCCCTTTTCCCTCCCTGATCACCACCATTTCATCGCCGGTACAGTCAACCACCGTCGAAGGAACGTTCCCGCAGGGACCCGAATCAATGACAATATCCACCAGTTTCATGAACCGCTCATGGATCAGCTCCGGATCGGTAAGATAATCCGCAATCTCATCCTCCGAATGGATGGAGGTGGTCATGATGGGATGGCCGAGCATCTCTACGATCTGGATTGGGACCTTGTGATCGGGAATACGGATCCCGACAGTTTTCTTTTTGCTCTGGAAAAAATGGGGTACCTCGCTGTTGGCATCCAGGATAAAGGTAAAGGGCCCCGGCAAAGCCCGCCGCATAACCTTATAGGTGTGATTGGGAATAGGCTTCGAATACCCCGAAAGCTGGCTCAGGTCGCTGCATACAAAGGAGAAGTTGGCCTTGTCGCGCCTGATCCCCCTAATCTGGGCTACCCTGTCAACGGCCTTGATCTGCGTTATATCGCACCCGAGACCGTAGACCGTATCCGAAGGATAGATGATCACCCCGCCGCGGCGCAGACAGTCGACGACAATCTTTAATTGCCTGTCGCTCGGATTGTCGGGATGGATCTTTAACAGCATTTCAGATTTCAGATTTCAGCTTTCGGATTTCAGATTTACGATGTTGTAAATAGAATGTATTTCATGAAAATATATCAAATTTTATCCAAT
>CAIYQH010000209.1 GCA_903928285.1 uncultured Bacteroidales bacterium | reverse complement strand
CAACCGCTCGGGACTGATCTGGAAACTCATGAAAAGGAATATCTATATCGTGCAGGGGCTGAAAAAAGCAGGCTTCAAAGGAGGCTGGCTCGGTAAAAACTAGCCAAGCGGGAAAAGGGGATCGCAGGGACAATCAAGTTAGCGGGATACCTATTTGGCATCAGGTTTGTCTGATGATCTTAACCAGGTACCTGCAAGGAATAACACCCGGCTACTTGATTACCAGGTTGATTTTCTGACGGATGTCGGCCGACGAACTGCCCGCCATCAGCGTAAAGGTGCCCGGTTCCACCTTCCATTCCTTGCCGGCCTCATCATAATAGGCAAAGGAGCGGAAATTCAGGTGCATCGACACCTCTTTTTCCTGGCCCGGCGCCAGGCTGACTTTCGAAAAACCTTTCAGTTCCTTCACGGGCCGTGCCACTTTGCTATGGTCATCGGCAACATAAAGCTGAACGATTTCACTTCCTGCAACCTTCCCGCTATTTTTCACCTTCAGAGTAACCACATATTCATCTTTGGGCGCTTTGACAACTTTCATGGGTGAATAGGCAAACGAGGTGTACGACAAGCCAAATCCAAAGGGGAAGGTGGGGGTTAACTTGTTTTTCTCCAGGTAACGGTATCCCACAAAAATTCCTTCCGTATAGGGTGCATCAAGACTCTTGCTCATGTAACCGGCATATGCCGGCGACTGTTCATTTCCGCTGATAAATGAAAAAGGAAGTTTTGCTGAGGGGTTATGGTTGCCGAAAAGAACCTCAGCAATGGCATTGCCACCCTCCTGCCCCGGGAAAAACGCCTCAAGCAAGGCCGGAACGTTGCCCAGCCAGCCACCTGTGGCGACCGGCGTGCCGGTATTCAACACGACAATGGTATGTGGATTGGCCGCTGCAACAGCTTTGATAAGTTCATCCTGGTTTCCGGGCAATTTAAGTCCACCGGTACGATCAAACCCTTCACTTTCATACGTGTCGGAAGTCCCTGCGAAAATAATGGCGACATCGGCACCAGTGGCTACCTTCACTGCATCAGTAACCATCTGTTTTTGGATGGCGTCTTCCGGCAGGTCCCAACCCAGTATCATTACGGCATCTCCCCCGTCTTCATAATATTCTACCTTGATATTATAGGATTTCCCGGCAAGAAGGATCAATTTAGCAGAGTCAACCGTGGTACCGTGGTTTGTCCAGTTACTGATAACGAGTTTCCCGTCAATATACACCCTGACCCCATCGTCGCTTGCGGTATATAAAGTATAGGGGCGTGAAACGGGGGGCATCAGGTAACCGGTCCAGCGAACGGAATAGCCGTCCTTATCAATCCCCGGGGCAGGGGGATTATCCTCCCAGTTAAAGTCAATCAGGGAATCAACCCTGACCAGCACCGGTGGACCTTCCAGTTTGGTATTCTTAAAGAATTCGGCCTTAAGTCCTTTTCCCGCCATTTCGGTGCGTTCAAGGTAGGGCGTACCTATGGCTAAGAACGGGGAGGTCCGCAACTGGTCACCCGGCGCATAGACTACAAGTGCAGTATTATTGATCTGTTTTTTAATGCCTTCAAAGGGAGATACGCTGTAATAGGGATTCACGTGCGAGCTGCCCCCTCCTCCCGTTCGGGCAGTCATGGCATTGGGGCCTATAATGGCAATTTTTTTCAATTTGGCTTGATCGAGCGGAAGAATGTTGTTGCTGTTCTTCAGCAGCACGATGCTTTCCTCGGCAATCTCAAGAGCCAGCTTTTTATGCGCTTCAAATACGAGCCTCGTGGTATCCTCCATAAAATGGGTTGTGAACAGACCGGCTTTTTGCTTTACCCATAAAATACGCTTTACCTTGTCGTTGATGGTGGCCTCTGTTACCTTTCCATCTAAAACGGCCCTTTTCAGTTTGGCCAGTGAAAAAACGTCGCCAACAGGCATCTCCAGATCAAGACCATGGTTGGCAGCCTCAATGGTAGAATGGGTTGAACCCCAATCAGAAACGACAACCCCCTGAAAGCCCCATTCCTTCTTCAGGATATCGTTGAGCAACACCTGATTTTCGCTGCACCACCACCCGTTTACCTTATTATAGGCCGACATGACAGTATATACGCCACCCTCTTTAACGGCCGCTTCGAAGGCCGGAAGATAAATTTCGCGCATGGCACGTTCTTCAACCCTGACATCCAACTCTGTTCTGCGCCATTCCTGATTGTTAAGGGCAAAATGCTTGACGCTTGAAATCACGTGATTTGCCTGAAGCGCTCTGATAAAGCTGACAGCCAGGCGTCCGGTCAGGAAAGGATCTTCCCCGTAGCTTTCAAAATTCCGCCCTCCCGTAGGCAACCTGTGGATATTCACACAGGGGCCCAGCAAATAGTTGCGTCCGCGGGCATGCGCCTCATCGGCCAGTGCCACTGCAAATTTTGCAGCCATGGCAGTATCCCACGTTGCGGCCAGGGAGACACCCGAAGGGAAGGCTGTGGTTTTTCCCCAACGAACGCCGAGAGGCCCGTCGGTCATCCTGAAGGCGGGAATTCCCAACCTGGTATTTTCACGGGTATCAAAGCCGGTAACACCCGATCCCGACAATTGTTCAATTTTTTCATCCAGGGTCATCCTGCCCGTGATGGCTTCAATTCTTTTTTCTGTATCGGACTTTCCGGCATCCTGGGAAAATCCGGAATGAGTTATCAGCGTGAACAGCGCCGCCAGAAATAAATAGGAAAATCTGTATTTCATTTTGACCTGGGTTGAGTTGATAGATCCTTGTTAATTAAGTAATGGACAAAACTACATTTTTTTTAAACATAAATATCTCCTGTCCACATAATGGAAAAAGTATCTGACTTCTGACATTTAGTGCGGTACAACGCGAAATACCAGGTACGAATGACGAAGGACGAATGACGAAGTACAAAGTTTGGGATTAGCAGGCCGTTGTTCGTCCTTCGAACTTTGTACTTCCCACTTTCCTTTGTACTTTGTACTTTGTATTTCGTACTTTTCCCCCGGTATCCAGCCTTGCCGTTTTAATGCTCGCTACAAATATTGCCAGCAATTCGGTCGCTTCATTCACCAGTTCCCGTAATTTCTCAGGCTTTATTTTTCCTGACAGTTGAATCAATCCAAGCCAATAAAGTGTTTCATCAGCCTCTTCCTCAACTATTTTTAATTTATTGATAAAATCTCGTTTTGATTTCGCTCGTCGTGCAGAGCGATAATTTGCTCCAACAGAGGTTGCCGACCGCAGGATTTGATTTGAAATAATGCTCATCGATTTGCCCTGGGGAAGGTTTTCTACCAGGTTCATCACTCTAAGCGAAAATTGTTCAGTTCTCTCTT
>CAIYQH010000208.1 GCA_903928285.1 uncultured Bacteroidales bacterium | reverse complement strand
CTCGATCCCTTCGTGGTACTCGCTCAGCAAACTTTCAGGAAACGGCAATGATACCATCGTTGTCCGGGCATTGCAGGAAAACCTGGGCTACCTGGCAAGGTACAGCACGCTCTATGTCTTTTCTACGGTTGCTTCAACGATAAGTTTCACAGTGATGCAGGTTGGGATGCATTTCGGAATAGAGGGTCATTCAGGGTCCCGGGATATCCTGTTCACAGAGGATGAGGAGCATAAGACCCTTACTGTATCAGCCGGTTCGGTAATGAAGGAAATTTCCCTGATCAGCATGGCCGGAATTATGATCAGGAAATCAGCCGTTGATTCAAAAACGGTTGAGATAAATGTTTCATCTGTTTCCAGGGGGATCTTTGTCCTGCGGATAAGCGGGGAGGGCTGGATTTCAACTTCGAAAATTGTGTTATAATTCATCTTGCCATATGAAGACCGCTATTGCTCTGATTTTCCTGTTGCTGACCGCCACAGGATCCGCTCAAATACTGAAGACCGTCAACGACACCATCGACCTGGTTCCCGGGATACCCAAAACAGTAAGCCTGCTGGCCAATGATACCATTCCTGCCGGAGATTCTGTGAGGATAAACGGGGGGTATAATTTCACCAGGAACCTCGTGATCAATACTTGGAAGAATAAAGGTTGGTTCACCTATGTTGCCAACCAGTGGGGCTACAGCGGCAAAATTGAGGGAACCTACGTAGTGATTGATGTAACCCTTCAGAAATCATCAACGGCAAAAATTGTCTTCAGGATCCATGACCACAGTTATGATTCACTGGCCGTGAATAACATTAATGCATGTTTTAACGCATCAGGCCTGAATTTTGCCCTGTTTTTCGCCGATCCCAATGGTACCAGGGGTTTTGTCGTACCGAAGGGAAGTTCAAAAAAAACGATCTTTTCAGGTTCGATCTGGTTAGGGGGAGAAGACCAGGACAGTAACAGGTACGTTTGCGGTGAGCGGTACCGGCAGGGAAGCCTGACGGCGCCAGGGGCCAAGCCCGATTATTATGCAGGCCCGGTGATGGATTCGGCCAATTATTCCATCTATCAGGATACCCTGTGGAACCATATCTGGAACCTGAAAAAAACAGATGTTGACTATCATAAACTTCACTGGCAGGATGCAGGTTACCATCCTGTTCACGATATTCTCACCTGGCCGGGCAACGGGAATGTGAATCTCGGCGAGGCTGCCCGGCTGGCGCCCTATTTCGACCGCAACCAGGATGGGGTCTATAACCCGCTCGATGGCGATTACCCGCTGATCAGGGGCGACCAGGCCCTCTATTTCATTTTCAATGAAAACCGCGGCCCGCACCAGGAATCGGGGGGAAACCGTTCATTCAAGGCTGAATTTCATGCGATGGCCTATGGCTGGGATATGCCGGGGGATTCGGCTTTTAAAAATACGATTTTCATGAACTATAAGATATTCAACAGGTCGCAGCGAACCTATTCTAATACAGGTCTCGGGGTTTTTACCGACCTGGACCTGGGGTACATGGTCGATGATATGATAGGTTGTGATGTAAACCGCGGAAGTTATTACGGCTATAACGGCCTCGCGGTCGATGGAACGGGCCAGCCCTATGCCTATGGCGCTCATCCCCCGGCACAATCCATCACAATCCTGGCCGGACCGAAGATGGAACCTACAGGGGCTGACCGTCCGCGGGTTGATGGCACCGGTCACCAGCTATGTAATGAGAGTGTCAATGGCACCGGTTTTGGCGATGGCATCGCTGATAATGAGCGGATGGGGTTAAACAATTTCTTTTCCATCCAGGGAAATATGGCGGGAACGGTTGGCTACAATTCCGATCCGACAAATGTTGCCGGTTACTTCCATTATCTGCATGGTATGTGGCTTGATTCCACTTACCTGATTTACGGCGGACACGGTCACGCGGGAACAGGCGGCTATGGTCCGCAATGCCGCTTTATGTTCCCGGCCGAATCCGACACTGTAAACTGGGGTACCGGCTGCCAGCCACCCAACGGACTGAAAAACTGGACTTCATCGACGGCCGGCGTTCCACCGGGCGATATCCGGGGTGTTGGTTCGGTAGGTCCCTTCACCTTCCGCCCCGGCGAGATGAAGGAGCTGGATCTTGCCTATGTGTTCGCCCGCGACTATACCAGCCCCGACACACTGGCATCCATTACAAAACTCGGTCAGATGATCGACATCGTCAGGAAATCCTTTATGACGGATAAACTGCCAAACGGAGAGTCATTCACAAGGGTCAGTGAAATTCAACCAAGGCAGGAGCAAGGATGTAGGGTATATCCGAACCCGGCAACTTCGCTGGTTCACGTAATGTTTAACGAACCCCTGACGGAGGCGGCAACAATCAGGCTTTATGACGACCAGGGGAGGTTGAAGTGTTCAGGAAGGATTGATAAAGGAGGTACGGGCACCGTACTTGATCTGGGAGGACTTCCTGGAGGAATTTATCTGCTGACGGTACAGTCGTCGCAGATTATGGTTACACAGAAACTTACTGTCATCCGATGAGAAGGGTTTCTACTATGTGCCCTATGTTCCTATTGTGGTTAAAATCGCCGGCATCCTGCGCCAGACAGGCTATTCCTCTCTCACCATCAACACAAAATCAAGCTCCGAAATAATGGGAACCCCCAGCTTCTCGGCCTTTTTCCGTTTTTCGGGCCCCATATTGGTCCCGGCCAGCAGGTAGCTCGTTTTGGCTGAGATGGAGCCTGTGTTTTTTCCCCCGTGCAACTCAATGGTCTTTTTCAGTTCGTCCCGCGAAAAATTCTCAAAGACCCCGCTCACCACGAAGGTCATGCCATTCAGCTGGCTGCCCAGCAGGGGGACCAGCGATTCTGCCATCTCGAAACGGATGCCGGCGATCTTCAGCCTGTTGATGAGTTCAATGTTTTTCGGTTCTGAAAACCAGCGGAGGATACTCTGCGCAATTTTTTCACCGATCTCCTCAACTTCGATTAGCTCGTCGTATCTGGCGGCGGTCAGTTTGTCGACCGAGATAAAATGGGCTGCCAGTTTTTTGGCAACAGTTTCGCCGACAAACCGTATCCCCATTGCATACAACACCCGTTCAAACCCGATCTTCTTCGATTCCGCGATGCCGTTGAGGATGTTGGTAACCGTCTTTTCGCGGAACGATACCCGCTTTTCCCGTTTATCGTCGGCCGCTCCATAGGATTTTTCGAGGCCGATCATCCGCTCATAAGTCAGATCGTAGAGATCGGCGCAATGATGTACGAGGCCGTTGTCGAAGAGCATCTCGATTTTGCCTTCACCAAGGCTGTCGATGTTCATGGCCTTGCGGGAGATGAAATGCTCCAGTTTTCCCTTGATCTGCGGCGGGCATTCCGTTTCATTGGGGCAATACCAGGCTGCTTCGCCCGCTGCCCTTACTAGTGCGGTTCCGCATTCGGGACAAGTGCTGATAAAGGAAAGCGACTTGGCGCCGGCAGGGCGCTGACCAAGGTCAACCCCGGTGATCTTGGGGATGATCTCGCCTCCCTTTTCCACGAAGACCATGTCGCCGATGCGTACATCGAGCAGGGCGATGATGTCGGCGTTATGGAGGGAGGCTCGTTTGACGACGGTTCCTGCAAGTTGTACCGGCTGCAGGTTGGCCACGGGGGTGATGGCTCCGGTACGCCCGACCTGGAAAACGACAGACAACAGCCGGGTGGCCGCCTGTTCTGCCTTGAACTTGTAGGAGATGGCCCATCGTGGCGATTTTGCCGTGAAGCCCAGCATCTCCTGTTGCCGCAGGTCATTGACCTTGATGACGATCCCGTCGATATCGAACGGCAGGTCATACCGGCCCTGGTCCCAGGTTTTGAGGTAATCGTAAATTTCGTCGAGTGACCTGCACCGTACAGTGAAATCAGACACTTTGAATCCCCAGGATTTTGCAGCAACAAGGCTTTCATAGTGGGTAGCAAAACGGAGATCATTCCCCAGCAGGTGGTAAAAATAGCCATCCAACCTGCGCTTTGCAACCTCGGCCGAATCCTGCATCTTGATACTGCCAGATGCCGCATTGCGTGGGTTGGCAAAGGGTTCCTCCCCATCCTCCATCCGTTGTTCATTCATCCTGGCAAAACTGCTGTGGGGCAGGATGATCTCCCCGCGGATCTCAAATTCTTCAGGATACCCCTCGCCGCGCAGCTTTATGGGTATACTCCTGATGGTTTTGATATTGGTGGTAACATCGTCGCCCTGGATACCGTCGCCGCGTGTTACGGCCTGTACCAGCAATCCCTGGCGATAGGTAAGGCCTATCGCCACTCCGTCGAATTTCAGCTCGCACACATATTCCACCTCATCGCCGATGAGCTTGTGTATCCGTTCTTCAAAATCGCGGATCTCCGCCTCCGAGTAAGTATTGCCAAGCGACAGCATCGGGTAGCGGTGTACCACCTGCCTGAACTCTTTGGTAATTCCGCCGCCTACATGCTGCGTGGGTGAGCAGGGGTCGGCAAATTCGGGATATTTCTTTTCGAGGCTGATAAGTTCGGCGAGCAGCGTGTCGAATTCATAATCGCCAATGACTGGCTTCGACAGCACATAATAGTTGTAGTTGTGCTGCCGTAACTCCTCCGACAGCCTCTCCATCCGCTGCATTGCCTGCAGTTTATCCATTTTTGCCACTCCTGATTTGATGGATAAAATTATGCCAGCATAGACCATTCAAAGTAATGGTAGCCGACCTCTACCGGGTTGATGCCCATCACCGGGATTTGCGCATCGTTGAACATCAGTCGTTCGTCCCACGATGCAAGACTGAATCCGGCAACTTCGATGTTGGGCCGGGTCATGATCATGAACAGATCGGCATGATGAAGAACGCCATAGGAAATTACCTGTTCGGCAAAATCTTTGGCGGTTTCGGCTGCCGTTACCACGTAGGAAATTTCCTCTGCGGTAAAAATGTCGGTAATTTGTTTGGTAATGATGTTTAAGCTGGTTTTCCGGCCGGTTTCCTTCTCCGGCGATTGGATGATATGGATTTTGGCAGAGAAAAGCCTGGCCATCAGCTTCGCCCAGTGAACAGCCTGGCGCGGCTCGAGATCATTGCTAACCGGGAAGACAATGTTGTTATATCCCTTGTTAAAGGCGCGTTTCTGTACTACTACCACCGGGACCGGCGATTCAACCACCACTTTCAGCGCATAGCTTCCGAAAACATGCTGTAATCCAACTTTCCCATGAGTTCCCATAACCATAAGGTTGGCTTTGATCTCCTTTGCAACATCACTGATCGTCGAAAAAATATTCCCTTCAACCGCCATCGTGTCTATTTCAACCTTGTACGTTTTAGAGTAATATTTTTTATACTCCTTCAGGCGATAGTCGATATAATCAATATCGACATTTTTCTTTTTCAGCTCAGCTTTGGTCTCCTTATTGATGATATGCAGGATACATACCTTGTAACCAAGGAACAGGGCCAGTTTTACACCATGAGAAATTGCGTTGCTGCAAACCTCCGAAAAGTCTGTCGGAATCAGGACAACATTGTTGTACTTTTTAGGTTGATTGGATGTTGACATAAAAATTAAGTAGGTTTAAAATTACGAATGTTATATAAGGTTCTGTTTTTTTCTGTTGTTAGGTGTTTTCCGTAAAGTATTGTCTGTCAGGAAAACAAATTTATTAACTCCTCCAGGTTCCTGCGTTTGATTTCATTTCTCAAACGATTGGCCGATCGTGAAAAATAGGTGTGCTGTGATAAAAATTCAATCTGGTAACCGATCCATTCCTTCAGGGTTGTATTTTTCATTCCGGTCAGCTGTAATTCCAGCCGCAGGCAGTAGGAACGGATGAAATAGTCGTCCCGGCCAAGGTAATCAAGGTCGGCATCACAAAGGATCTGTTCATGAAGATCAACAGGGCGTTGAGGCATTCCGGTAGCAAAGATCAATGCTGATATCTGATCAATTTCAACAGGAGAATAACCAAATCCGGGAAGGGTTTTCCGGGCCAGTCCGACCGATTTTTCCTCATGATCCCTGTACTGGAACATCATGCCGGTATCGTGGTACAGGGCGGCTGTTTCAAGCAGAACCGCTGAATGAACATCCACCTGTTCGGCTTCGCACAGGCGGCGGGTTGCACTGACAACATCGAGCGTATGCCCGGGACTGTGATAATGCAGTTCCGGACTCAGTTCTCTCTGCAGTCGTTGTGTAACATACTCACTGGCTTTACTGAAATCCATGCCCGGAAACATTTTTTTGTAAATTTAGACAAAAAAATGGTGAGCCCCGGAGCTGAAATCAAGAAAAAGGGTTTTCAGCGGATGTTTTTAAGCCGGAGGATGGTTTGTTGTGGGTCGGCTGAGGCAAAGATGGTATTGCCTGCCACGAGGATATCGGCTCCCGAATCAATGAGCAGGCCTGCATTCTGAAGGTCAACACCGCCATCCACCTCGATCAGAAACTCATTTTCACGGTTCTGTAACATCTTTTTTACTGCGAGGATCTTGCCGATCGTTCCGGGGATAAACGACTGTCCGCCGAAGCCCGGGTGGACCGACATGATCAGCACCATGTCAACGAAGTCGAGGAGTGGTTCCAGAACTGAAACTGGCGTTTCGGGGTTGATGACGATCCCGGCTTTTGCATTGAGTCCGCGGATGGTTTTAAAGGCTTCAAGGGGTTTGCTGCAGGCCTCGGCATGAATGCTGATGATGTCGGCCCCCGCTTTTTTAAACCGTTCAAGATAGCGTTCAGGCTGCACGATCATCAGGTGAACATCGAGGATTTTGTCTGTTGCCCCCCTGATCTGTTGAATGATGGGAAATCCAAAGGAGATGTTGGGGACAAACAGGCCATCCATCACATCAAGATGAAACCAGTCAGCCTGGCTTTCATTGAGCATGGCGACATCCCTTTCCAGGTTCAGGAAATTGGCCGATAACAGGGATGGCGCAACGAGGTGGGGCATGATTGCAGGGGATTCTTCTCCAGATGATCCGTTATCCCAGGTATGTTTTCAGGATCTTGCTACGGGAGGTATGTTTCAGGCGTCGGATTGCTTTTTCCTTTATCTGGCGAACCCGTTCGCGGGTAAGGTCGAATTTCTCACCGATCTCTTCAAGGGTCATCGGGTGACTCCCGTTGAGTCCGAAATAGAGGCGGATCACATCGGCTTCCCGCTGGGTAAGGGTGGAAACAGCGCGCTCGATCTCCTTCTTCAGCGATTCGTAAAGCAGTCCGTTGTCGGGCGTGGTGTTTTCCTCGCTCCTGAGAACGTCGTACATGGTGTTGTCTTCATCCTGGATCAGGGGCGCATCCATGGATACATGACGACCCGAGTTGCGCATCGACTCCTTGACCTCATTTTCCGAAACTTCAAGCAGCAGGGCGATTTCGCCGGCGTTGGGCTCGCGCTCATACTGTTGCTCCAGTTGGGCATAAGCCTTGTTGATCTTGTTGATCGAGCCGATCTTGTTGAGCGGTAACCTTACAATACGCGACTGTTCGGCCAGCGCCTGCAGGATCGACTGGCGAATCCACCAAACGGCATAGGAGATAAACTTGAAACCACGGGTTTCGTCGAACCGCTGGGCGGCTTTGATCAGGCCGAGGTTGCCCTCGTTGATCAGGTCGGGCAGGCTTAATCCCTGGTTTTGATATTGTTTGGAGACAGAAACCACGAAACGCAGGTTGGCCTTGGTCAGCTTCTCAAGGGCGGCCATATCGCCCTGCTTAATACGCTGGGCAAGCGACACCTCTTCATCTGCCGTGATCAATTCAACTTTACCGATTTCCTGGAGATACTTGTCCAGCGATGCGGTTTCACGGTTGGTAACCTGCTTCGTAATTTTTAACTGCCTCATGCGACTGCTGTTTGGTTTAAGCCTCTTTTCGGTGTGTTTTACGTAAAAATCAACAATAGGTTACACATAATTACCTGCGAGGGCCACGATGATCTCCGCCACGGTCGCGGTCGCGGTCGCGATCACGGTCGGGACGGCCTTCCGGACGTGGTTCCGGTTTCCGTTCCACATAACCTTCGGGCTTGGGAAGAAGCGCCTTGCGGGAGAGTTTCAGTTTGCCGGTCTTGGGATCGACTTCGATCAGTTTTACCTCGATCTCGTCGCCT
>CAIYQH010000207.1 GCA_903928285.1 uncultured Bacteroidales bacterium | reverse complement strand
CGAATAAATGGCCCCATAGAGCAGGCTCCCATTTTTTGTGTAGGGAACAAGCCAGTTTTCGGTGACAAAGGCGGTTTTCCTACCAAGTCGGGCGGTAGCGCAAACCGTGATCATCGGGTTATGCTGGAACTCAGGATCCGACTTCCTCGTTTTTGAATAGCCCCATCCCACCCCTGCGCTGATATTATTATCGGTGTTGCCATAGGTGACAACTCCATAAAAGGTGCCAAACTGAAATTCATTGCCTGCCAGTTGTGCATAGATCACCCCGCCACCCAGCCGAAGGTTCTCCGCAATTTTAATCCCGATTTTCGGGGTAAGAAAAAAGGTTGGCATAAACTGGCCTGCCGTGATGGATCCGATGGTGGTGATGATCTCAAAACCGCCCCCAAGCGACATCCATTTCGTAACGCCAACATTGAAGGAATTCAGCATCAGCAAGGTGTTCTGGTAATAACCCTCCCATGGTTTCATGGTAAAGGCCGACGGTGAAAAAAAATACCTTCCCGGCAAGGGGGTCGGGAACCAGTATTTCCCATTCTTTACGGCCATGTATTCAAGCTGTTCAACCTTCTGAATTTTGGACCAGGGGATCCTGACAGCTCCGAGGTCCTGTATCAGCAGGACCAGCGTGTCATTCCTGTTTTCCTTCAGTTTCCCGTAATAGGTGGCTCCCTCCTTGAATTTAACCAACAGGAAGGAGGCGGTATCTTTTAGCGCAGGCAAAGAGTCGGTTTTCTTCTGCCCGAACACTAACGGGCACCCCCCGGCAAAGAGGAGATGAAGGATAAAACAGATCATGAAACAAGGTTGCAGTTTTGTTTTCATGGGTCTGTATGTTGAGAAAAATCAACTCAAATATACAACAAAAAAGGGTGGAATCCAAATGGTTCTCCGCATTTACAAGGGCAGGCGGGGACCCCGGTCGTGCCGGGGTCAACCCTTTCGGCCGGGTTTGGTACAGAAAATCAGTTTCGTAAGAAGAAGCTCATAAAATCAGCATTTTACGCAAGAAATACGTTTTAGCAGACCTTAATTCAAGCAGATAAACACCCGGGGGAACGGATTTCATGCTGATCTCTGCGGTCAGGGTGCCGCTCTCCGGCATGCAGGTGCTGCCGAAGACCGCAATTCCCCTGTCGTTCCATACAGTAATACTGCATTGGTTTTCTTCCAGCCCTGTGACCACAACTTTAAACATCCCGTTGTTTGGCACGGGAGCGACGGTAACCTTGTTGCCGGCTGCTTCCCGTTCACCGGTCATAACCAGGTAGATGTTGTTGGAGGTGTCGGAGCTGCACCCCGACTGTGTTACGATATCCCAGTACCACCCCGATTGGGTTGCGGTATGTGCCTGTCCGGTAGCCGATGTAATGGCAGCCCCGTTCAGATACCATTGGTTGCCGGCAACTGTATTGCTGGTCAGGATGAACCCGTTTGCCGATATGACAGGGGTTGCAGGGGGGGATGCCACCGTGATGTAATTTGTTTTGATCAGGGTGTCGTTCCAGCTGCCGTTACTGACGATCAGCTGAACATTGAATACCCCGGCATTATTGTAGGTGATTACGGGATTTGCTGCCGTGGAGGTTGCAGGGGTTCCACCGGCGAATGACCAGTTGTAGCTAAGGTTCGATCCGGTGGATAGGTTTGTGAAGGCTACCGGATGGCCCACACAGGTGTTCGTTGCGGATGCGGTGAAGTTGGCGGTGCATGATGGCACCCGTTTCAGTAAAGTTCCCTGTGACCCGCAGATAAAACCGCTGCCGTTCGGGGTGAAGATACACTCATACAGGGCTGCCTGCGAGGTCGACTGGGGGAACCCGTTGGTCCATGTGGATCCGCCGTTGCTGCTCTCTGCCACTATTTCGGGAGTGCCGCACACATAAAGATGGCTGGGAGAATCCCATCCGAAATCGTGCCAGATATCGGTCCCGATGGTCTGCGGGGTCCAGGTATTCCCGCCGTCGTAGGTTTTCACGATAACGCCGTTGTCGCCGCTGGCCATCCCTGTATTGTTGTCATAAAAATCGATGCCGGTCAGGGTAAGCCCGGGAATGCTGTAAACTGTTGACCAGGAGGCACCGTTGTTGACCGATTTCTGGATATGACCGGCATTGTCCACCAGGAAGTAGGTGTTTCCTGAGACATAACATCCATGGTAGGGTACACCGGCCAAACCGGTTCCGTTTGTCCAGGTGGCTCCTCCGTTGTTTGTAATCCAAACCCCGGCATTGGTGTTGGTCGAACCGAAAAGAATCCCGTTGGCGGCATCTTTAAATACCACATCGGTAAAGTAGTACAGGTCGGCAACCACCGGCAGCGACGTCCAGGTAACCCCTCCGTCGACGGTTTTTCCAAACCCGCTCCAACCTGACGATAATTTTGGCCATCCCGCAACAAAGCCTGTATTGATGTCTACGAAACTGGAGCCCTCCAGCCCCTCACCTCCGCCTGTCCAAACCGGGGTCCAGGTGCTGCCGGCGTCGGTGGTTTTCAGCACGATGCCATTGCCCTGGTAGGTAAGCGATTCCCCGGCAATATACCCGATATTATCCTGGTTTCCCGGAAAATCGATTCCCCGGAGGATATAGTTGTAGCCAACGTTATATTTTACCCAAGGAGGTCCTGTCTGGGAGTGAAGATTCGCATGCACGAAAGTGAGGATCATTAAAAGAAAAAGAGCATGGTTTTTTGTTTTCATGTATGTTGGTATTTGTCGTGATTAATTGTTTTTTCCCCCTAAGGAACGAACCTGGAGATGGGCGGTTTGAACTTGCAAAAATAATATGGAATGGTCAGGTCCGCACAACAACGGCTCACAAAATCAGTACAACCGGCTTATAAAATTAATTTACAGGTCACATATGCTGCAGAAATTGGTCATTTCCTGACCAGGAAATGCATGCGCAAGCACGACTGAACAGGAGTGTCCAGTATTATCAATTGGTCGAATTGCGGTATAAAACCAGGAAAGGAAGTGGCTGTAAAAAAATCCTTATGCTCCTCAAAAGAAATGTTAATTTTGTTAGGTCTACTACCTGCCTATGAATGACCTGCGTTTGATCCTGGGATTTTTACTGGTTTTTCTTGTATCGGGACAAGCCAAAGCCCTTGAACCCGACCGCTATGCCGACAGTATCGAACATGTACTCCGGAAAACGCCGGGGAAAAGACAACAGGTTGAAATCATGCTTTCCGCAACCAGGCAACTGAATGCTGCCGATCCCGACAAAGCACTGGTATATGCAACAAGAGCCCTGACAGCGGCATCAGGCAACGATTTTCAGGAACTCAGGTTGCAGGCCATGATCGAAGTCAGCAAAATCCAGATCCTGAAAACCCAGTTCCCGGCAGGAATGGCAATGGTACTTAAGGCGAAGGAACTTGCCAGCCGGCTCGAAAACAAGAAGGAGCTTGGCGAGGCCTGCCTGTTGATCGGGATGATCAGGATCTTCCAGGGAAATTATACCGACAGCTATGAATCCTATTTTACGGCCCTGCGGCTTTTTGAAGAGATCGGCGACCAGGAGGGGTCGATCAAAGCCATGAACGGGATCGGCAATATCTGTTACTATCAGCAGAATATCAACAAGGCCTGCATATACTATGTAAAGGCTCTTAAGATTGCCAGGGAGACCCGCGATACCATCCAGATCGCCAATGTGGTAAATAACGTAGGGCTTGTGCTTGTTGAAAGGGGGCAAACAGACAGCGCCATCGCCTGCTACCGGGAGGCCATTGCAATTCATACGCGGCTGGGGTTAAAAATACGGCTTGCCACGAATTATATGAATCTTGGCGTTGCTTACATGAAGGAGAAAAAGTACGATGAATTCCTTTCCAACTTCAACAAGGCGATTGCGATCTCCTCCTCCGTTAATTCCAGGTTCAACCTGGCCATGTGCAACCTGGGGTTATCCGATTATTATGAAGAGGTCAGGGATCCGGCAAACCGTGTGAAATTCGCCATGTTGGCTTTGAATGACGGGCTGGTTTTTAAGATGAAGGAGGTTGTTCTTGAGGCTTCAGGAGTGTTGCACGACCATTACCTGGCAGCAGGAAAAATCGACAGCGCCTACAAATACGCGATGATCCGGAATGCCGAAAAGGACAGCATTGACAACGAGCATTCCACTGCAAGGCTGACGTTGCTGGAAATGGAATATACCTACGAAAAAAAGCTGAAAGAGGATTCCCTGCGGCAGCAGCGAAAGAACTTCATCACCATCATTCTCGTCATTCTTGCT
>CAIYQH010000206.1 GCA_903928285.1 uncultured Bacteroidales bacterium | reverse complement strand
GAACTCTCCACATGGATATGGGCGTCAATCAACCCGGGAAGGATATATTCTGTGCCGCGTACCTCCTCTTCCCTGACAGATTCAATCTTCCCGTCTGAAACTACAACTGTTCCGCGAAAGATCCGTTTTCCCACGACATCAATGATATTGCCCTTAAATTCAACTGAAAGATGGTCCATAACCGGCATAAATTAAGTGAACGGGGAACAAGTATGCTAATTGTATGATCTATTGTTTTCCTGCCAGCTGACCGCAGGCGGCGTCAATGTCCTTTCCCTTGCTGAGCCTGACATTGACAATCATATTCCGCTTTTCAAGAAAATCAACAAACGCTTTTATTCTGGCAGGATTCGACCTGGTAAAACCCGAGTTCAGAACCGGGTTGTATTCAATAATATTGACCTTCACGGGAAAACTCCTGCAAAACAGCGCCAGGTTGCTTGCATCCTCTGTTGAATCATTAAAATTTCCAAACAGGATATATTCGATTGTAAAACGTTTACCTGTTTTCTGTGCGTAATATTTCAAGGCATCCGACACCTCGCTGAGGGGATGTTTCAGGTTAAAGGGGATAATCTGGTCACGCTTAACATCGGTCGGGGCATGCAGTGACAGGGCAAAATGGTATTTCGGATCATCGTCAGCCATTGTCCTGATCATCTTCGGAATCCCTATGCTCGAAACTGTAATCCGCTGAGGCGACATCCCCAGCCCCTCGGGAGAGGTGATTTTCTCAATGGCATTCAACACATTTTCGTAATTCAGATAGGGTTCACCCATTCCCATAAATACAATATTGGAAACAGAATCCCTGATGGGGCCATCCTCCTTCCCCGTAAGGGAACCGGAGATTTTCCCGGGAAACGTTCCTGTGATCTGGTCGAGGATCTCACCCGTTGTGAGATTCCGCATAAATCCCAGTTGCCCTGTGGCACAGAATTTGCAGCCCAGGACACAACCCACCTGGGAGGAGATACAAACCGTTGACCGGTCACCCGAAGGGATCAGAACCCCCTCTACCAGTAATCCGTCATGAAGCCTGAAACGGGTTTTCACCGTACCGTCCGAACTTTTCTGGCGGATTTCCGGTTCTGCCCTGTGGTATGAAAAATTGTCCTGTAATAGATGCCTCGTGTCCTGCGACAGGTTTGTCATATCGTCAAAAGAATGACATGACTTTTTCCACAACCAGTCATAGACCTGTTGGGCCCTGAATTTCTTTCCTCCGTTCAGGAGGAAGAACTGCTCAATTTCGGTCCTGGTCAGCTCCCTGATATCAGGGAGGCGGTTACCACTCATCTTTTTTCACTACAGTGGGTTTCATCTTTTCCCTCAGGGTTGATACCATGCGTTGCATGGTGGTGTCAATCTGGTAGAGGTAAGAATCCCATTTGGCATTATAGGCCGGGTCTGATTTATTCATCCATTGTTCAATCGGGAAACGGGAGGCTGCTTTCAGGTTGAAGTCAGTCACGGTATACCGGAATTTATTTTCACGGATTTCCAGTTTTATCTGATAAAGAATGATGCCTGCATCGCGTCGTACTCCTGTTTTTTCCTCTGTGTAATATATCCTCATGCGGCCGTTTCCTTCAATTCTGCCATTTTCCTTATCCTGTACCGAGTAAACCGATTGCGGATTGACATAATAGTAACCAAACCATTCAATGGCTTTATTATACAGGTAAGCCAGGGTACCCTGCTGGTCAACCACCCCGCGGTAAAGGATCTTCTTCGAATCCTTGTCAACGGGAAGGTTTGCCACCGGTGTTTGCTCCTGTGAAAAGGCCTTTACATATCCTGAACTCAGGATCATCAGGAAAATGAATATTTTCAAGTGTTTTGTCATATCCGGAATTATTATGGCTGCAATATTAGCACAATTATACTAAAAAAGCCCTGATCGCTCAGGGCTTTTATAAACAGAATTGTTAACGGTTTAGTACATGTCACCCATTCCTCCCATGCCAGGATTCATTGGGGGCATAGAGGGTTTTTCTTCTTTATGGGTAGCCAGAACACATTCGGTGGTCAGCAACATACTGGCTATAGAAGCTGCATTTTCGAGCGCCACGCGGGCCACTTTAGTCGGGTCGATTACACCTGCCTGGTAGAGGTTTTCATACTGGTCGGTGCGGGCGTTGAAACCAAAGTCATCTACTCCGTCCTTAACTTTCTGGACGATTACAGAACCTTCCAGGCCTGCATTTTCAACGATCTGGCGAAGGGGTTCTTCAAGAGCGCGTTTTACAATAGCGATCCCTGTGGTTTCATCTTCATTTTCGCCTTTTAAGCTCTCTATAACTTTCTGAGCTCTGATGTATGCGACACCACCACCTGGGATAATTCCTTCTTCAATAGCAGCACGGGTTGCGTGCAGTGCATCCTCGAAACGGTCTTTCTTTTCTTTCATTTCCACTTCAGATGCTGCACCAACATAGATTACGGCAACACCACCTGCTAATTTTGCAAGCCGTTCCTGCAATTTTTCCTTATCATAATCAGAAGTGGTAGTTCCGATCTGGGTTTTAATCTGATTGATTCGGGCGGTAATTTCATCTTTCTTGCCGCTGCCATTGATGATGGTTGTGTTTTCCTTATCAATGGTAACTTTTTCGGCCTGGCCGAGGTACTGCAAAGTAGCGTCTTCAAGTTTGAATCCTTTTTCTTCGCTGATAACTGTTCCCCCGGTGAGAACTGAGATGTCTTCGAGCATCTCCTTGCGGCGATCGCCAAATCCCGGAGCCTTGACGGCTGCAACTTTCAGCGTACCACGAATTTTGTTAACAACAAGCGTTGCAAGAGCTTCACTTTCTACATCCTCGCTAACGATGATCAGGGGACGTCCGGTTTGAACAACCTTTTCCAATACCGGGAGCAAGTCTTTCATAACGCTTATTTTCTTATCATAGATAAGGATATAAGGCGTTTCATACACGACTTCCATTTTGTCTGTGTCAGTTACGAAGTAAGGGCTGATGTAACCGCGATCGAACTGCATACCTTCAACAACTTTAACGGTGGTTTCAATTCCCTTAGCCTCTTCGATGGTGATTACACCCTCTTTCTTTACCTTGCCCATGGCTTCGGCAATCATCTTGCCAATGAAACTGTCGTTGTTTGCTGAAATTGACGCAACCTGTTCGATCTTGTCCATGCTGTCGCCTACCTTTTGGGTTTGCTCCTTGAGTGATTTCACGACTTCGGTAACTGCTTTGTCAATCCCACGTTTCAAATCCATCGGGTTGGCCCCGGCGGTTACGTTTTTTAAACCTGTGGTAAAAATTGCCTGCGCCAAAACAGTAGCTGTGGTTGTACCATCACCTGCCAGATCGCTGGTTTTGGATGCAACTTCCTTTACCATCTGGGCACCCATGTTTTCAACAGGGTCTTTCAGTTCAACTTCTTTTGCCACGGTAACACCATCCTTGGTAACGATGGGTGATCCATATGATTTGTCAATGATGACATTGCGGCCTTTTGGCCCTAATGTTACCTTCACGGCGTTGGAAAGTTCATCAACACCTTTCTTCAACGCTTCTCTTGCTTTTATGCTAAAGATTATATCTTTTGCCATTTTTTTTTTGTTTTTATTGTGATTGTTCGGTTAATTCTTTCATGTTTATTGATGGTCAGATCACCGCAACGATGTCAGATTCGCGCATGATAAGATAGTTCGCACCATCAATGGTGATTTCTGTTCCTGCATATTTGCCATACAAAACAGTATCACCTTCTTTTACAGTTACCGGCTCATCTTTTTTACCAGGTCCTGCTGCTACTACTACACCACGTTGTGGTTTTTCTTTCGCAGTG
>CAIYQH010000205.1 GCA_903928285.1 uncultured Bacteroidales bacterium | reverse complement strand
GTTCATGAAAGGAACGGTGATCAAGGTTCCGTCGGTTAATGAAAACTCATCGGGCCTGGTCGATTCTTTTTTAAAGGGTTCGGCCCAGTCGCCATAAAAGTAAATGGCGTTGACCAGAACGAGACGCGTCATGGAATTAAGATCACCCCGGCCAAGGAGGTCTTTGATCCTGTCATTGGTTTTCCGCTCAACCCAGGAGTTGATATCGATCCTGGTTTTCTCCCTCGCGGCATTATCGGTGAAATCAACATTCTTCAACTCCGAACCGTACCCGGAATGGGTAAGGGCAAGGTATGCATCAAGAAATTCAAAGCCGCGCTGTGCCCACAAACCGTTGGCGATGTTCAGCCTGATCTTGCCTTCCGTACCTTCATCCACCCTTTTCAGCAATTTTCTGAAATCGTTGTGGAAGTTTTCCGATGGATCAAAATTCAGGGTCCGGCTCATCTGGAGCGCGGTTTCGTTCCGCGCGCCGGCATACACCATGGCCAGTGCCGTGGAGATGCTGAAGGGAGACCAGCATTGGTTTTCATTGTCCGTTATGCCCTGCATCCGGTGGAAGAGACTGAGGGCGAATTTGTTATTGCCTTCGGCGACTTCCTTCGGGGTATGTGCCGTGACCAGCAGGGGGAAAAGGCAGCAAAGGAGGCAAAGGATCGTTTTCATGAGAGGGGGAATTTTAAGACGTATTACCAGCAGATATCATGCCAAAATGCTCCGCGATGGGATATGACATGACGGGATATGACATGACGGGATATGACATGACGGGCTGCACCGATGGGCTGCACCCATCGGTGGCATATTACGCCCCTGCGGGGCTGGGGTTACCACTTCACCAGCTTGATGATCTGCAAGGTTTTGCTGGCTTGAAGGTGGCAGATATAGATACCGGAGGAAAGGCGGGAGATGTCGATTGCAGGGCTGGAATCGGTAATGGTTCTTTCCATGTGTTTCACGCCGTTGGCTGATTCGATGGAGACATGCACCTGGCCCTGGCCCGGGGGTAATTCTATGGTCAGCCGGTCGGTGGCAGGGTTTGGATAGAGCCTGAATCCCGCATCGGCGGGAAGATCGTTCACCAGGGCATGACAGGCGGATATCACCTCCATCCTGGAGTTGCAGCCGGGGGCGTTGTTGCCAATGGTGCCGTTGCCCTGGGCGTCGAGGATGTGACAAAGCCTGCGGGTGTTGCAGACTGCCAGTTGTTTGTTGTGTTCGATGACGAAACCGGCCAGCGAATCGGCCGGGAGGCTGTCGAGCCCCATCAGGCTGGTGAGGCTGTCGTTGCCGGTGATCACCAGGTTTCCCCCCATATAGGTTAGGTGAGTGAGCCCGTCAAGCGTGGTGAGCCTGCTGTTGCCCGTGATCCGGAGTCCGCCGGTAAGCGTGGCGACATGGCCCAGGCCTGCCATGCCGGACAGCGTGCGGTTGCTGTCGATCTGGAGCACCCCCCCGACAGATTCCAGGAGATCGGCCCCGGCCAGGGTGGCAAGGTACCGGTTTGACCTGATCACGAAGTCTCCTCCAATGGTGCGAAGGGAACCCAGCCCGGTGAGGGTTTTGATGGTGTCGCAACCCGTGATCACCAGTTTTCCCCCAACCGTGGTGAGTTGTTCCAGCCCATGAAGGTCATTCAGGTGCGGGTTATCAACAACCAGGAAGGAATCGCTGATGGATGCCAGGTGATCGAAACCGCCGGTATTGACCAGACTGTTATTTTCAAGGAGCCGGATGTGCTTTTTCACTGACGTCAGCCCTT
>CAIYQH010000204.1 GCA_903928285.1 uncultured Bacteroidales bacterium | reverse complement strand
CTCTTCGGTTTACGGGGGCAATGCCATGAGCGGGGTGATCAACCTCATCACCGCCAGGCCGACGGCAAAACTCCAGGGCCTGGTGAAAACCTTCGTGGGTTCCTGTGGGACTTACGGAGGGCTGATTTCACTCGGGGGGAAAACCGGGAAGGGGGAAAGTGGCTTTTACTACCAGGTCAATGGATTTTACAGGCAGGGCGACGGGTATGTCATCGTCCCTGAAGCGACCCGCACCGCCAATGATATCAAAACATCGCTCATGGAGAAGATGGTTTTGGCCAAGGCCGGATACCAGTACGCCAATAAGAGTTACACAGAGTTGGAATACAGCTATTATGAAGACAAGCGGGGCGACGGGTTTCGCGTAATCGAACCTGCGGGCGGATACAATGCCTACCCGACCCATGTGTTACGCGCCACTAGCAACAACAGGTTAAACAGGTTCAGTTTTCTGGTCAGCGCCTTTTACCAGGATGAGTTTTATCACAGGCTGAGTGAGACGGTAGCCGCCAAAAAGGGAAACAAGTACAGTCTCTTCAAAACCGATTCCCGCCGCATCGACCAGGGCTTATGGTCAAACCTGAGTTATGCAGGGGATCACAGCATGACCTACACCCTTGGCATCGACCTTCGTTTGGGCAGCGTTAATGGTGCCGACACCTATTATACCTCATCGGATGTGCTTACCAATAAGGGGAAGATGGATTTTTATGCCCTGTTTGCCGAATACGAATGGCGCACGCTGAAACAGAAGCTTATCATCCAGGGCGGGCTTCGTTATGACATGGCACGGTTCCACAACGGCTCCTTCGCTATTTCACAGCCAACGAGCCTGACCGATTTCATGGCTGCCTACCCGACCCGTTTCGACGACCAGACCTGGCAGGCCCTGAGTCCGCGCCTCGGGCTGAAATACCTTTTGTCGGGAAGGTTCAATGTCTACGTTTTGTATTCGCGGGGTTTCAGGCCGCCCATGCTTGACGATATGTGCAAAAACGGCAATGTTACCAAGGGATTTAAACTGGCAAACCCGCAGCTGAAGCCCGAAACGCTCGATAATTTCGAGGTTGGCTGCAACTGGCAGCCCCTCCCCGGGATGATGCTCAGACCGTCGGTTTATTATTGCATCGGGCATGATTTCCAGTATTTTGTGAATACCGGCGACAGTATCAATACAGGAGGGGATAAAAACAAACCCATCATCCGCCGCGAAAATGTAAGCCGCGTGGCCATCCTTGGAGCCGAGATGGCAATACAGTACCAGCTGTGCAGGCAGGTCAGTTTTGTTGCCAGCTACGCCTTCAATGATTCGAGGGTGAAGGAGTTCACCATCCTGCATGGCGGCACCAATCTTACCGGCAGGTACATCATGGAGGTGCCTCGCAACCAGTTCTCGGCCGGGGTTTTCTGGAACAACAGGATCATTCAGACCTCGTTAACCTTTAACCAGCGCGATGCGCAATGGAGCGACGACGAAAACACTGTAAAGACGCCGGGATTCAATATCTTCGATCTAAAAGCGGGACATACTTTTTTCAAACAGGTAAACCTGAGCTGTGTCGTACAGGATATTTTCAACACCCGGTATTATGATTCAAAAGGCAATATTTCGCCCGGCAGGTTTTTTATGGTAAACGTAACCTGGCGGTTTCTGAAAAGCTGACCTTCCCCAGCCCTCCCCTCCAAGGGTAAGGAAGCTACTTTTGATTATCAGGCACATATCTATGAAACGCCCGTAAACAGTGAATAGTTGTTCATCATCGTTACATGGTGTTACATCATGTTTATAACTTTTACTGACAAGTTTGTCAGTTATATTGACAGTTCCGTATCTTTGCACTGACAAATTATCCCCCCAAAGATATGGCTTCAATAATCTTCTATCCAGACAAGGAAAAGAATGAAAAATCTCTTTTGCTTCTTTCATTTACTTTTAATCATGCGCGCTTAAGACTTTCAACCGGACTGCATGTTCCCAAAAACGACTGGGACCAGGAGGCTCAGAAGGCAAAACCGGCAAAGGACTATAGCGAGGTCAATACTCGTTTACGGGAAACTGCCAATTTTTTTCTTGATAAATATGATGAACTTTTTCCAAAAGGTATAAAACTGTCAAAGGAGGAAGTCAAAGTGAAATCGGCAGAAATGGTTAATGAGTTTAAAGTATTTACAGGCAGAATAAAAGCTGTTGATGCCTCAAGAGTTTCTCTTTTATCTTTCTTTGCAGTTTTTCAGCAAAGATATATAAACAAGATCAGCCCTGGTCATTTACAACAATATTCAAGTCTCAAGAAGCAACTGGAATCTTTCCAAACCAAAAAGGAATTCAGGGTCGATTTTGACACCATTGGAAAAGAATTCTATATCCAATTCACGGACCATTTAAAGGAAATTGGTTTAAGGCCAAACTCCATTGGTTCATATATCAAGAAATTGAAACGGCTGATGAATGAAGCCGTTGAAGATAAACTGACCAAAAACCAGGAACACTGCAAACGGGATTTCAAGATTATTTCGGAAAATGTGGATACTGTGTACCTGAATGAAAATGAAATCAAGGCACTATATGAAATGCCCCTTGATCTGCCCGCTCACAGAAACATCCGGG
>CAIYQH010000203.1 GCA_903928285.1 uncultured Bacteroidales bacterium | reverse complement strand
TACAACTGCCCTGCTACGGGATTTTCAGGTAAATCCCGTAGCGTATGCAAGACAGCGTTCTGGAGTTGATTTTGCTGTATGTCCAGATTGGACTTAAATGAAGGCATAACAACTTTTTATTTTTCGAGTTTATCCGACAATTACGATCTGACCGGTGATTGCAGTGGCCGAAGTCCAGGTAACATCACCGGCAGCATTCACGTTGATATCGACTTCGACTGAGTAGCGCGTTGTGGAAATGGTTTCATAAACCACTGCCACCAGGTCTGCCGTGCATCCGTGTGTAGCCGCTGTGATGGTTTGAGTGGAAACCGCGGTGATCGCTCCAACATATTTCTTTGTTCGACCGGTGGTCTTGCCATCGACATAGGTTTTCGTTGCTTTCTGGGTGGCAAGCTTCGTATCACTGTTTCCAGACAAGGTTCCATCCGTATCAATGACACCGGCTTTGAAATCCATTGTCTCAATGTTGGTGATGGTATTAGCATCCGCATCGATGGATTTGTTTGTAAGCGTCTGAACAGCAGCCAGCTTTACCAGGTCAGAGGATTCGGTGTTATCAACCCCGTCAAAATCGGCAGCGACAATGGCGGAACCTTTGGTGACGTTTGCAATTACCATGTCACCAACGCTCACTCCGGCCCCGGATGGAGTACTGACTCCGGAAGTGGCACCGGCGACCGTTACTTTCCAGAACCATCCTTTTTGAATAGTCGTGATTCCCTGGGCTGCAATGGTCTGGCTACCATCAAAGGTGCCTTTGTAAACCATCCCGGCCGTGATTTGTCCCTGGATAGAAGCAACCTGAACGTCAACATAGGTCTTGGTAGCCTTCTGGCTGGCCACTTTAACATCGGAATTGGCTGCCAGGTTGCCGTCAATGTCAAGGTATGTCAAAGGCATCTGCTTGATATCATCGACATTGGTCAACCCTACCTGAGCCTTGGTCGTGGCATGAGGATTCGAAGTCGATGCAATGTGGGTGTCAATCGTGGCATGGGTATTCGTACCCCGGTTCACCAGCGAATTGTGATCAATGGCGGTGGGATCAACTGACTTCACCCAGATCGTACCGTTCCAGTACTTCTCATAATTGTCCGACGCGTCGAAATACTTCTGGCCTTTTATCGGGCTTGCCGGGGCCGATGCCAGGTTTTGAATTACAGCATTCTGCAATTCATTTTTGTTAAAGTCCAAGGGGACCAATACTTTCTTTGCCATAATCAGGATTTAAAGGTTTGTAAAAAGGTTAACTATAAATTATTTTGCCACTTGCTGCAGGATTCAACCGAATCACCATCTGATCGGTTGACTCATGGGTTATTTCTGAGATCAGTTCGCGCCCGGTGGTATCCACAACGATCACCGTCGGATACTTTTGCAGGCTGTGCTGGACGATGATCTCGTTCTGGTTTACAAAAGACTGCACTACCTGAAGTGCTGAACCACCGCCGCCACCTGGGGTACCAGTTGCAGCCGGGTCAATAATCCGGTACAAAAAGAAAAGTTCAATTTTTGAACAGCCTGATTTAGGGTTTTCCCCACCCGAAAGACAGACATAAACCGGCGTATTTTCAAAGATTATCGTTGAAAAAACAGGTGTCATACGCTGAATCGTCTCACCTGGTGAGGTCAGAAACAATGACGGAAAATAACCCCAGTCCTGCGTTTCAGTATCACCATCTGTTGTCACATTCAATGTCTGGGTGGGACCAACCTGCAATCCGCCAATCGGCGGCGACATTGGTGTGATCCGGGCGATCAATGAAATAAGGTCGATGACCTTACCGACTCCGGGAGCAGGAATAATGACATTGATCTCAGTCAGGCGATTGCTTTCATCTTCAGTGATCACATGCTTTCCGGCAATGACAGGCGAAGACTGGCCGGCAGAAATACTGTTGTACAGCTCTGTGAAGTTTTCATTGATCTTTTTACCGCCAACGCGAAGCTTGTCGCCCCGTTTATCACCCGGTACAATTCCGAGATTTATTTCTTGTCTTGCCATATTTAAAATTCTATCTGGTCAAATGTTATTTCCATGTCGTCAAAACTGAC
>CAIYQH010000202.1 GCA_903928285.1 uncultured Bacteroidales bacterium | reverse complement strand
ATTTGATGGATATATTTTCAGGACTTGGCGATGTCGGCCAAGCCTTGAAATATGCAAGGATAAAAATGGTAATTTCCGACAGTTTAAGCATGAAGCAGCGTGCCCAGGCTTTAATCAATGCAGAAATCCGGTGGAATGCAGAAAGAAAACAGGTTGAAATTAACCGTCTTGAAAAACAAAGGGAGCTTCAGCAAAAAGTAATTGAACAGCAAGCATCCTTAACCAACAGGTTGGTTTTAATCATAATCGCCACTTTAATTGTGCTGACATTAATCGTAGTGGTCAGTTATTTGTATATTAAAAACAAGTCACGGCAAAAGGATATTGATTTCCGGAAGCATCTTAACGAGATTACCGGACTCAAAATGAAGAATCTTAGCAACCGTTTATCGCCACACCTGTTTTTCAACATCCTTGGGTCAGTATCAGGCGATGCCGGCGATCCGGTGAAAGTGAAGCAACACGTAAACCAGGTCGCAACGCTCCTCCGTATGAGCCTCGAGAACGCTGAACACACTGTCATTGCCATGTCAGAGGTGCCTCTGAATATTTCTTAAACCACTCAATTAAGCCCCGGCAGGGGAATTGACTGGTCTGAAATTCCGGCACTTCGTTGATTTATTTTTTCCCGGAAATGAATAACCGCAACCAATCCGGGAATTCATTCGCCCGTGTAGTAAGATGCTATTGGGTCAAAATTGATATCGATCCCTTGTAGGTAAAATTGACGGGGGAGTTATCTTCCATTAACCCGCTTGCAGCGAATTCATAAACATCCCCTGATTTGGTGACCGTTAATACCAGGTTTTTCTTAAGTCCCAGTTCTACCCAGGTGGTGGCTGAGGTAGAAACATCAATTCCTTTGTAAAATACTCCATCATAGTTAAACGGAACCCTGTAGGTTGGTTCACTTTCAATGGTATAAGTTCCGCTGACAGGTAATGTTTGTCCTGCCGGCAGGTGCAGCATACATAAAAACATGTTTCCTGTCCCCGAAGTGCCGGCTTTAAATCCGTTTGTTCCTTTCGAATCCAATCCGGTAATGGTAATTCCACTGCTTACAAAAAACAAAGCAATTTCCTGGGCATATGTCGGATTCTTCATTGAATAGCATTTTGTTAAATCCATTTTTGTTCCGTTTAACGTAATACTCCCCGCCGGGGATGCTGCCGGGCTTGGAGTGTCACCCGATTTTTTACAGCTGTTGAGTATCATTGTGCCAAAGAGTATCACTAAAAAAAGACTCTTAAATTTTTGTACCTTTTGCATAAACAATGTTTTTCAGGTTGGTGATTAAAAAAAAATATCCAGTTTGTAATTACATGTGCCTTGAATGAACAAAGAAATGGGTTTTCAAACTGGAAAAAAAACTATAAAAGCCAGTATTCGGATAACCGGGAACCAGCGATGACAACCTGCAATATTTCAAGCAAATCATGCAAAACAGGCATCTTACGCGCCTGCAGACGGTGTGAATACAAAATTGACCTGTTTTCTGAATTAGCGCCACAGGCTAAATACAGAGGTTCGATGCACGTTAAAAACTTTATAGGACATATTTGTCACCTAACAACCTTCTAATGATCATTGGACAATATTTGTCTACGGTGCAAACCACTAAAACTGAAATTGTAACTATAAAAAGCCCGGCTCAAATTCCATTGTGAAACCGGGCCGGATGTAAGGTTGTTGTTTTAATAAAATATTTTTTATCTTTTTGTCGGGATGGCTGAATAATTATTATATTTATAGCAATCTTGTTTTATCCCTTATAAATATATAAAACATTGGTTTACGGATCATGTTTGCAACCATATCCGGGTTTTGTGTTGATTGATTTCATTGCGTGTCTGCCCAATCTCCGCAGTGAGCGCCGGCATCCGTGTTAATATTTACAGGAGTATTGAGAAATTGTTGTCATTTTATT
>CAIYQH010000201.1 GCA_903928285.1 uncultured Bacteroidales bacterium | reverse complement strand
AGCAGATTCAACAGAACTCAAAGCACAGATTTACCAGGCCTTGTCAATGAATTTTGTCTGAAAGTCTTCCCACACTTTAGGATCGAGGTCAGAAAGGATATGATCCTGGAGTAGTCCGCCGTCCTGCATGGTTACATAGGCATATTCGGGGGAGTGGGCTGCCAGGGCAACGGCGAAAAAGTCCCTTAACCGCGAGAATTCATCTTTTAACCAGCTCTTGTAGCTATCGGCCATGGTCAGAAAACGGGTTTCCCTTACCCAATTGACAGGATCGATCATATATACCCATCCCCCGGCATAAGGATCGGTATTGATCATGGAGGTGTCGGTAACAAGCGCATTGTTATGTGCGGTGATGGTCCCCGAAACCGGCGCATACAAATGTAACTGTTTGCCATTCCGGATGATGGTAAGTAACTGGTCGCCTTTTTTAACCTTATCACCGGGATTTTTCATCTCGATCCGGGTGATGGTTCCCGTAATATGCTGGATAAAGTCATCGATCCCCACCTTCACCGATCCGTCTTTTTCCATGAAAGCCCAGGTATGGGTTTTGTCAAAATAGAGTCCTTTTGGTAGGATTACCGAATTTTCGTCAAAGCCGGCGGCGTTGCCGGTGACTGTGCCTTCTTCCAGCGAGCGGTTCCTGCCGGGACGGGTCACCATGTCAATGATAGAGCCGATTACCAGGATTGCCAGGATGATCAGCAATGCCAGCTTCAGGTAGCTCTGTCTGCTGTAGACGCTGCTGACAGATAAAGCAGGGACGGCGGCCAGTTTGTCAAGTTGCGACTGGCGTTCATTGGATACCAGGTCGCTGTATCCCTGCTGATTCAGGAACTGTTGTCCATCGGAGATAATCCACGAAAGCAAGGCAGTTTCATTTTCACCGGCCGGCTTTCCGGCGGAGACGGCATAGATGTTCCCTGTCAGCGATTTAGGGTATTTCCCGATCCACACACCCCTTGAAAAGGCAGGGATGTTGTCGAATATCTTTTCCATGTAGTCCATGGTTCCGTTACCGTTTTTATCGATCGGCAATAATTTGATATTTTCAGCAAGTGACGGAATGTTCTTATCCAGGATGCTGGCAAGCTTACAGAAACCAATGGCCTCCGGGTCTTTCTGGATGGCGGCTGTAAGCGCGGCGCCGCTTTCGACGGTTACCGGATTGATCTTTGAAGGATTCAGCTTCATAAAGTCAGCCAACCCCGCTTTTACCGTGGGATCGTTTACAATATAACAATGTACCGGGTTATTATGGTTATTGCCGAGGAGCGTTCCCCAGGTGCTATTGTTTGGGTTTTCGAAAATTCCGGCCAAAGCAGCCGCAGAAACGCCTTTACGGTTGATTTCAGCAAGGAGGGGATTTGTTGTATTCATTACAGGGACAATTACGTCACGGGCAACCACCATATTCCAGGCAGCCTTCCCCCGTAAAGCAGGATCAGATTCTTTTGAAACCAAACCCAGCGCCCCGGACTGTAACTTACCAGCGAGTTCGCCCGCGCCAACCTGTATGACATTTATTTTCATTTTCGGGTTTAACCGGCCATATTCCGCTGCCCACTTCGATGTGAGGGTGGATAAATCGGGGGTAATCAGAACACTGATGGAGCCCTCCCGTGAATTGCCGGTGTTGTTGGCCGCTTGCTGACTGCTGACATTGTTGCCGAGCAGAAAAATTCCGATGAAAAAAAAGATCCAGGTTTTCATAATTGCATCATTTTAATGAGTTGACATATTCTCATCTTCAATAATAGTGCCATAGAAATTATGTGTTTGTAAGAATCACAAAATCAATATGATATAATTTACGCTGTTGAAAATAACAACACTCTGATTGGTGAATAATTCAACACTTTATAAAATGATGCGTTGTAACATACAGATAATCAAGTAAAATAGCGCCACTGTATATTTTATATACAGGTGTTGAATAAATCAACAACATTCATATAACTTTCAGGTTTTGTTTATTTTAACAAGCAGGAAATTAGGTGTTCCCTTTTTGATTTTCATGAACTGATTAGTTCTACCTTTGATCGTGTTTAATTTAAATCAACCGGCCTGTGAAATGGGTGGCCTGGAAAAGTGACCATCCCTGATGAGTCATTTATCCTTTCCAACCTTCTTCCGGAAGATGGAATAAGAGGCTGTCAGGATGGATAACCGGACAACAGCTGGTTTTGCCGGTAAAAAGCCCGGTCGACAATAGGACAGGTCACGGGGTAAAGTAAAAAATGTGATCCAGGGATAGTATGATAATAAACATCATGCGGGCATCAAAATACATGTTGGCTCTTATGGCCTGCCTGTTATTTTTATACCTGTTCCTCCCGAGGAGCTATGACGTCCCGCAGATGGGAAAGCGGGAAACCACCCGGTACTGGTCACTGGTTACCGGGTCCAGGATCGGATATACCTATATCCCGGCAAAAGGAGAAAGGAAACCATTTCCTGTCATCTTTTTACAGGGGGGACCCGGAGGTGCCGTATACGACAGGAATATCAGGATTCTTGCACCCTTGACGGAATCGGGTTTCGATCTTTACCTTTACGACCAGGCAGGCAGCGGCTATTCCGGCAGGTTAAATAACATAAGGGAATATACGGTAACCCGTCACAGGCGTGATCTGGAAGAGATCATTAAAAAAATTGGCGCGGAAAGGGTTATCCTAATCGGGCAGTCGTGGGGAGCTATGCTTGCTACCGTTTTCATGGCTGCCAACCCCGGAAAAGTGGAGAAACTGATCCTCACAAGCCCGGGACCGGTGTTGCCTGTCAACGCGGATTTGAACCTGGTAAGGCCACCTGACAGCATCCACCTGAGGGTGCAGCTGTTTTCAAACAAGGATGCCAATGAGAAGACCGCCTCCCTGCGGATCAGGTTGATCGCTTACTTAGCCGAAAAATTCGGCATTAAACTGGCATCCGACCGGGAGGCCGACGATTTCCTTACCTATCGTACCAATGAAACCAACAAGTCGACCGTTTGCGATACAGCCCTCGCTCCCGAAGGCGAGGCCGGAGGCGGATACTATGCGCAGCTGATGACCGTAAACAGTTTTGGATCGGTACTGGACTCCAGGCCGGTATTGAAAGGTTCCGGAGTTCCGGTCCTGATCATGAAGGGTCAGTGCGACAACCAGCCGTGGGGGGTTGCGGCCGAATATGCAGCGTTGTTTCAACATCACAAACTGGTTGTCATCCCTGATGCCGGACATTCCATTTCAGTTGAACAGCCTGATTTGTACTTTGCCACGATCCGCGACTTCCTGACCGGAAAATAAAACCGCAAAAACATGCATATGAAGGCATACCATCCGGATGATGACGGGGAATTTTTAGAAGCCCTGACCTTTGAGCCCCTTTCAAATGCGAACTGGGGCCATTTTGAGCAGCTTTTTGGTGCCAACGGGGCGTGCGGCAACTGCTGGTGTATGTACTATCGCCTTGCTAAAACCGAATTTCAGGAGGGGAAATTTGACGACGGGAACAAAAATGCTATGAAGACCCTGGTATGGAATAACAAACCTGCCGGCATTCTCGGTTTTTTTGAAGGACAGGCCATCGCCTGGTGCGCCCTCGCCCCGCGGGAGGATTATCCAAAACTGGCAAGATCACGGGTACATAAACCCATTGATGATGAACCGGTGTGGTCAATCACCTGCATGTTCATCCATAAGCGCTTCCGGAGATCGGGCGTATCTGTGCAACTGCTGAAAGGGGTCGTCAGGTATGCGACCGAACAGGGGATAAATATTGTGGAGGCCTACCCGACCATTCCCACACAGGAAAAACTACCCGATTCCTTTGCATGGATCGGGTTGTATAAATCTTTTGAAAGGGCCGGTTTCCGGATTGTTGACCGGACCTCTGTTCACAGGCCGATGGTCAGATTTTTCACCAACCAGCACCGATGATGATAGCCGCTAAAGGGTGAAATTCTGCATTTCAAGAGCATTTCAAATCCAACAGGTAACACGATCTTAAATTATGGAAAACAGACAAATCACCCTTTTTTTAGACAAGGTAAGGGACTTAACCAACAAACAGGAACTGATCAAGCTGGTCATCGCAAAACAACGGAACCCCTTATCAGACCTGAAAAGCGTTATTGTTACCATCGTTGAGCTCAAGGCGGGGATAAGGCTGAACTTTGTTTACCGGTATCAGACAAGGGATATCACGAAGAATTTTTCTCCCGGCGAAGGCTTGCCTGTCATAAAAAAGTACCTGGAGGAGGATTTTTTAAATGCAGAATTGTTTGCCGCCGGTGAAACCATCCAGTTGACCACCGTCAGCCGGGGGAAGATTAAAATCAAAACCACAAAGCCGGTACTAAAGCCAGTAACCTCTTTCAGTCACGACCATGTGAAGGAACGCGTCGTTTCAACCGATCAGAACATATACCTGCGGGAGTTGGGAATATTAAATGCCAATTTTGAAGTGCGGCACGAAATGAGCGACAAATTCCTGCAGATAAACCGGTACATTGAGCTTATTGGCCCGGTGATAGGAGAACTCAACCTCCCCGATGGGTTTCAAGTAGCCGATATGGGTTCGGGCAAGGGTTACCTGACATTTGCCCTGTACGACTTCCTTACCCGTAAACTCGGGAAAAACCCGGTAATGAACGGAATTGAATCGAGAGACGAACTGGTGAATCTCTCGAATGAAATTGCGGGCAAGTCGGGTTTCGGCAACCTTCATTTTGTCACCGGGAATATTGCCGATGCTGCAATCGGTAAAATTGACATCCTGATCGCCCTGCATGCCTGTGATACAGCCACTGATGACGCGATATACAGGGGGATCACCTCGGATGCCTCCCTGATCGTTTGCGCCCCATGCTGCCACAAGCAGATCAGGCGTGAGTTCAATGTGACCGGCCCGTTGAAATCGGTGCTTAAACACGGTATCCTGGAAGAACGACAGGCGGAGATCATCACCGACGGACTGCGTGCCTTGATCATGGAGTCGCAGGGATATCAGACGAGAATTTTTGAGTTTATCTCTACCGAACATACGCCGAAGAACCTGCTGATCGTGGGGAAACGGGTTACGCGTGACACTTCGTCAAAACAGAATATTCTGGAGAATATCAGCAGGATCAAGGAATTATACGGTATGCGTCAGCATTACCTCGAAGGACTGCTGAAGCAGGTGAAACCATTAACAGCATAAAAGAGGACGTCCCAAAAGGTTATCCTCTTTTATGTTGTTGCCCTCAGGCCGGGCGGCCTCGTCACCACATCGCATCTGCGCCTGGGTCATTCACAAAGATTTGTTTAAGATTTTATCGGTGATCGCCCCAGTCAAGACCGCTCATGCGGTGACTGGTGATTCACCAAGTAAATTAAGGGCTAAAATAGACAAGAGGCTGTCTCGTATTTTTGAGACAGCCTCCGCTTTTAAAAGTCCGTTAAGCAAGCTTTTTCGCGATTTCGCGTAACATGACCTCGGTCATCCTGGCCAGGTCGTATTCATAGAACAGTCCCCAGTCTCTCTTGGCAACAGAATCGTTGATGCAGGCAGGCCAGGAGTCGGCGATCGCCTGGCGGAAATCGGGTTTGTAGGTGATTTCAAACCCGGGAATGTGTTTTTTGATCTCATCCGCCAGGATTTGCGGTGTAAAGCAGATCCCGGCAACATTGTAACTTGAGCGAAGGGTCATCTTCGAGGCATCGGCCTGCATCACATCGATGGTGGCCTTGATGGCATCGGGCATGAACATCATCGGCAATGCCGAATCGGGACCCAGGAAACACTCATATTTCTTGTGTTTGATGGCTTCATAGAAGATCTCCACGGCATAGTCGGTCGTACCGCCGCCGGCCTCGGTCTTATAACTGATCAATCCCGGGTAGCGCAGGCTCCGCGTATCCACGCCGAATTTGTTATAATAATATTCCACCCAGCGTTCTCCGGCCAGTTTGCTGATGCCATAAACCGTGTTGGGTTCCATGATCGTGTACTGGGGAGTGTCGAGACGAGGGGTTGACGGGCCAAATACGGCAATGGAAGAGGGCCAGAAGATTTTGGGGATTTTCAGTTCACGTGCCAGTTCCAGCACATTCATCAGGCTGCGCATGTTGATATCCCACGAGGCAAGCGGACGTTTTTCAGCATTGCCGGAGAGGATGGCAGCCAGGTGATATACCTGGGTGATCTTTTCGTGTTCAAGGATCAGGTGAAGCTTGGAGGCATCCAGTACATCCAGTATTTCAAACGGACCGGTACCGGCCACTTCGGGGGGCGCCGGGCGGATATCGGTGGCAATCACTTTCGATTCACCATAAATCTTACGCAATTCGATGGTGAGTTCCGAGCCAATCTGGCCTGAACATCCGATGACGAGTATCTTTTCTGACATATTCCGGGAACGTTTTAAATTATCCCGCAAAAATAGCAAGATTTATTGTGAAAAAATTAGCAGATAAGGAGTACCCCTGATTTTTTTTGCATCACAGCGATTTTAGGATGGATAGACTAAAGAAGGTAATTTCAAAATATTCCTACCTTTGCGACTGAATTGCCTATCCCATGGAAAACCAGCTTTATATATACAACACGCTCTCACGGAAAAAGGAGCTCTTTGAACCGATCAATCCGCCATTTGCAGGCATGTATGTCTGCGGGCCAACGGTTTACGGGGATCCGCACCTGGGACATGCCCGCCCGGCCATCACCTTCGACCTGGTATTTCGTTACCTGTTGCATCTTGGTTACAAGGTCAGGTATGTCAGGAACATCACGGATGTCGGGCACCTGGTGGCCGACCTGGATGAAGGGGAGGATAAAATTGCCGTTAAAGCCCGTCTGGAGCAGGTTGAACCGATGGAGATCGCCCAATATTATACCGACCGCTATTTCGTGTTTATGGATTCACTCAATGTGAAGCGTCCAAGCATCGAACCCAGGGCCTCCGGTCATATGATTGAGCAGATCAGGCTGGTTGGCCAGATCCTGGATGCCGGTTACGCCTATGTCGAAAACGGATCGGTGTACTTCGATGTTGAAAAATACAGTAAGACCTACGAATACGGTAAACTCTCGGGTCGCGTGCTGGATGACCTGCTGTCGAATACCCGTTCGCTGGAGGGACAGGATGAAAAGCACAACCCGGCCGACTTTGCCCTCTGGAAAAAGGCCCAGCCGGAACACATCATGCACTGGCCCTCGCCCTGGAGCGAAGGATTTCCCGGCTGGCATCTGGAATGCTCGGCTATGAGTGCAAAGTACCTGGGAAACTATTTCGACATCCATGGCGGCGGGATGGATCTGCTTTTTCCCCATCATGAATCGGAAATTGCCCAGTCACGTGCTGCCACAGGCCACGAGTCGGTAAAATACTGGATGCACAACAACATGGTGACCATCCAGGGGCAGAAGATGGGAAAATCACTGGGTAACTTTATCACCCTCGAGGAGTTCTTCACAGGGTCGCACCGTTTGCTCGAACAGGCTTACAGCCCGATGACAATCCGTTTTTTCATCCTGCAGGCGCATTACCGCAGCACGCTCGACTTTTCAAACGAGGCTTTGGCGGCTGCCGAAAAAGGGCTGAAGAAACTCCTGACTGCCTATGACAAGTTGACAAAGATGGTGCCCGAAAATGAACCCCGGGTCGATCTCGAAACGTGCGGAGGGAAAATTGCCGAACTGGCCGCAAACTGTTGTGCAGCGATGAATGACGACCTGAACAGCCCGATCGTCATTGCCAGCCTGTTTGAAGGCGTACGCATGATCAACTCAGCAGCCGATAAGAAAGAGTCGCTAACGGCCCCTGAACTGCAGATGCTGAAGGAGATCTTTGACTCCTTCCTGTTTGGTATTCTGGGGCTGAAGGATGAAAAGAGCAACGATCAGCATGAAACCATCGACGGACTTATGCAACTGATCCTGGCAATCCGCCAGAAATCGCGCGAAACCAGGGACTGGGGGACATCCGACCAGATCAGGGATACGTTGCAAAAACTACATATCGCGGTGAAGGATGGGAAAGAGGGATCCGCGTGGACGATTGAATAATACAATGCAGGAATGCAGGAATGCAAACAATGCAAGCAATGCAGATAATGCAGATAATGCAGATAATGCAAGTAATGAATGCAATGTTTTGGTTTAGATTTGGTGGTTAGGTTGACAGGTCGGTTATTGCCGGTTGTATGAAAGTTAAATCCATATCATATGAAAGTAGTTTACACCTTAGCTTTATCCCTGCTTATACTGGCGGGATGCACTTCCAAACAGGAAAAAATGAAGAAAGAACTGACAGATTTGATGCGCCATCATGATTCGGTGTTCATACCGCTGTACAAACAGTCGGCGTTGGCGTCGTGGGAGGCAGCCATATCAGGCAAACCCGAAGATTTCAAAAGATCCGAAGAACTGAATCTTAAGATGACAGAACTTTTTGCCAATAAAACGACCCTGAAAAAACTTGAAGAGATCAAGGTTTCGGGTCTGATCACCGACAGTTTGCTAAACCGCCAGCTGGATGTGCTTTACCGGTCTTTCCTGATGGCAAAGGCCGATACCGCAAAACTCAACGCCATGGTTCGTATGGGAACGGTGATTGAACAAAAGTATGGCAACTTCCGAACAGAAGTGAAGGGGAAAAAACTGACAGATAATGATGTTGATGATATCCTGAAGCACTCGAAAAATGTTGTTGAACAGAAAGAGGTTTGGGCGGCGCAGAAGGCTATCGGTCCTGTCGTTGCCCAGGATATCATCAAACTGGTCAAAATGCGCAATGCCGTTGCAAAAGAACTGGGATTCAAGAATTACCATGAGATGAGCCTTACCCTGAGCGATCAGGATCCCAGGGAGGTCAGCAGGATTTTTGATGAACTCGACAGCCTAACCAGAGGTGCCTTTACGCAGGTAAAAGGGGATATCGACACCTATTTTGTAAAATATTACAACCTGAAAGGCAAGGAACAGCTCATGCCCTGGAATTACCAGGACCGCTTTTTCCAGGAAGCGCCAAAGATTTATGACGTGGATCTGGATAAATACTATAAGGATAAAAACCTTGAAACCCTTGTCGCCGGCTATTATGCGGGAATCGGCCTGCCCATTGACGACATGATCAGAAAAAGCGACCTGTATGAAAAGCCTGGGAAAAACCAGCATGCCTTCTGTACCGATCTCGATAACGAAGGCGATGTGCGCGTGCTCTGCAACATCAAGCCCAATGCCAAATGGATGAATACCATGCTCCATGAATTCGGCCATGCCTGCTATGATAAACACATTGATACGGGGTTGCCGTTTATCCTGCGCGACCCGGCCCATACCTTTACGACGGAAGCAATCGCCATGATGTTCGGGCGTTTTTCGTCCAATCCGCAATGGATCAGGGATGTCGTTGGTATCAGCGGCCTGGAGGTTAAACAAATTGCCGAAAACAGTTTCAAAACCCAACGCCTTGACCAGCTTGTTTTCAGCCGCTGGGCGCAGGTGATGTACCGTTTCGAAAGGGGGATGTATGAAAACCCCGACCAGGATCTGAATAAATTCTGGTGGGACCTTGTTGAAAAATACCAGCAGCTGAAACGTCCGGAGGGGCGCAACGAACCCGACTGGGCCACCAAGATCCATATTGCCACCTATCCCTGTTACTATCACAATTACCTTCTTGGAGAACTTCTTGCTTCGCAGTTCTATTACTACCTTGTCGGCAATATTATCAAGTCGGGCGATTACCATTTCCAGAGCTTTGCCGGAAGGAAGGAGGTCGGGGCCTGGCTGACATCAAAAGTCTTCATGCCCGGCAGCCGCTGGTACTGGAACGAAATGATCGAAAAGGCAACCGGCGAAAAACTAACGGCGAAATACTACGCCAGACAGTTTGTAAAATAGGGATACAGGATCCCATCCTGGTGATTTCCTACTTGTGTTAACATAAAATAGCAGGCCCAGTGAGGCACGCCCCTGGTAAAACAGATTGCCGGGTATCTCCGTTAGCTATTGATGTGATTCAGGAATAGGCTTCCTTTACCTGGTCCGGCTCTTTTCAAACTGGTTACATGTTGATAATTATTTTTCAAAAAGTGTTGGTTGAACAAAATTTATTTTCCACATTTGTAGGGTAATTTTAGGTTTTATCCTGAAAATTCGAAAAAATTCATGATCACCCAGTTAACAACCAAATCCGAAAAGTTATGAAAAAAGCAATCAGTATGTTTATGTTAGCCGCAATCGTGATGTTGTTCAGCCCCGGTTGCGCCAAGAAAAAGACGGATGCTCCTGCCGGTCCTTCCGACACTCAGACCGCCACGGCAATTTTTACAGCTTTCAGCACCGTTTTTTCCCAGATCCAGGTGGCCAAAAGCGATCAGCCGTCGGAGACCATCACCATTAATCAGACCATAACCAGCCCGAGCGGCGGCAATTGCGTGGTTACCGGCAGTATGACGGTTACCCAGACCGGCGACGGAGGAACCTGGAACATAACCCTGGCGTGGAACAATTACCGGTATACCGACGGCGCCACCAATGATTATACCATGAGCGGCCAGATGACCTATACAGGCACCGTGACCTCCACGGCTGCGACCGCTCATTTCGCAGCACCCGCCATGTCCATCAAGGGAAAGGTTGCAGGCATTACCATTTCGGAAACCATCTCCTACGGGTTTGACGAGAATGTGAATATGACCACCGGCCACGGAAGCCTGACGGGCAATATTGCCGGGAGATCATTCTCCTATACCTTTTAATTACTCAGAGGGAGTCCTGAGGTGTTAATGGCTTCAGGGAATCGGATGGGCTGTCCCGACAAGTTTGGGACAGCCTTTTTCATGAAGATGGATTGTTCCTGTGCCGATAAAACATCTTTCCCCCAATCGTTTTAATAACGCTCCTCCCCGGAGGAATGGCATAAATTTGTAACCTTTTCCAACTGTTGGCATCTTACCTAAAAACCAGGATACATGATATTACGCATCGATAATTTAAACAAGCGTTACAGCAATGGCGTTATAGCCATGGACAATGTTTCGCTCACCATTGACAAGGGAATGTTCGGATTGCTGGGCCCTAATGGCGCCGGGAAGTCTTCACTGATGCGCACGCTGGCGACCCTGCAGGATGCCGACAGCGGCTCGGTGACACTGGGGGAGATCGATGTGCTGAACAACAAAGATGCGGTAAGAAAGGTGCTGGGCTACCTGCCCCAGGAATTTGGCGTCTATCCGCGTACTTCGGCGGTCGACCTGCTCGATCACCTTGCCCTGCTCAAGGGATTTGCCAACAGGGCCGAACGCCGCGAGATGGTAACCTACCTGCTGAACAAGGTGAATCTGACCGAACACCGTAAAAAATCGGTCAGCAGTTATAGTGGCGGGATGCGCCAGCGGTTCGGGATTGCCCAATGCCTGATCGGCGATCCGAAACTGGTCATCGTGGATGAACCCACTGCAGGCCTCGATCCGGGCGAACGCAACAGGTTTTACAACATCCTCAGCGAGATCGGCGAGAATACCATTGTCATCCTTTCCACGCACATCGTGCAGGATGTAAGGGAACTCTGTGTCAGGATGGCCATCATGGACAAAGGCAGGCTTTTGTTCTGCGGCAATACCGATGACGCATTGCTGCAGATCAAAGGCAAGGTTTGGGAGCGCAAGGTGGAGAAGGCCGAACTGGCCCGATACCAGGGTGAGTTCAGGATCATTTCAAGCAAATTGTCGGGTGGTAACCCCCTGATCCATGTCT
>CAIYQH010000200.1 GCA_903928285.1 uncultured Bacteroidales bacterium | reverse complement strand
ATTTAAAAAACTATAAATGAATGCTTAGAAGTTAAGTTTGATACCTATGCTGTGGGTACCCTGGAAAGGGTTGGTAGCTCTGTAGGAATAATCGATGGCAATGCCACCCGCCTCCTTTTCCTTGCTGAAAGGCACCGAAACAGTCAGACCAGCGCTGGGGCCCGTGAATACGGCACCACGGTCGGCCACACTGCTGTTAAAAATACCATCCTGGTATGTATAACCAGCTCTGAGCATCAGGTAACTTTTCAGGCCATATTCGACTCCAAGGGTAAACTGGTCTTTGGTGAAGGAGTTTGAGGTAAAGTTACCGGCTGCCGTAATACGATGCATGTCGCCGATCAGGAAATCATACGAAGCTCCGATTCTGAGAGTGGCAGGTAACTCATAGGTAGCCGAACGCTGATCCATGGTAAACTGGTCATTTGAATTGTCATGACCGGGAATCACGGCACGTAATGATAAACCGTCACCGGAAAAACGCATCGGCGCTCCGATATTTTTCAACGCAATACCGAACTTAACCTGTTCTTTTTCACCTGTAACATACTGAATCCCGGCATCTACGGCGATGGCAGTCGCGCTGACATCGGAAATCGATTCGTTGACCAGTTTAACGGCCAGACCTCCATAAATACTATTCGAGAAAGCTTTGGCATATCCCAGGTTAATATTGATACAAGCCGGTTTGAAGGTTCCGAGGTTAGGTTCCGGTGAATTGACGGTAGTAATATCCACCTCGCCAAAATTCATCGACATCACAGCTGCTGTTAGTACGCCACCATGCTGACCTAATTTCTGGCTCAAACCGAATGCCATCACGCTTACCCCTGAGCCTTTCAACCAGTCGGTATAGGAAAAGATGATGTCTGTTCCCTTGGTGAAACCAGTCCCTGCAATATTTGTATACAGAGCCTCCAGACCTTGTCCGCAGGAGGTACTTACCGAACCCCAGCCTGAGCTCCGGGCCCAGGGGTTGATCAATAATTCCGACGCTCCTGCCTGACCGGAACGGTCTTTGTTTCCGGCTGTCACCTTATCCATGGGAATAAGAACCAACCCCATCAAGAATATTGCAACTAAGCAGCTATATATTTTTTTCATAATCCTGGAATTTTTTGTTTTTATCCTTATTAAATCGTGTGCCCTTACAATGAGTTTAAGTCAACAGGTCTAAGAATACCGAACCATTTAATCGTGCGCTCGCCCAGACCATCCGCTTTGACATGGATCAGGTAAACTCCGCCGGCGATAGGAATACCGGCAAAATTCTTGAGATCCCAGTCAATCGATGTTTTCGCATCGGTGTTCAACCCTGATGTTGATGAACGGGGTTGTGCGATTCCTGATTTGTCAACAATAAACTGACGAATCATCACACCGCTGATATCAAAGATGGTGACAGTACATTTATTGGGCAGGTTGACGATCTTGATCCGGTTGTCAAGCTGGTTCCTTTCATAATCATCATAAGCATAATAAGGATTAGGAACGACATTAATCTTGACCAGATCAGAAACGGCTACCTCATGTGAACTTGGGACAGAAGATATAGAGCTTGTATTGAATTCATAAACAGGATAGTTGCGGTTCAGCGTATCGTTAGTGCTATCGGGCATAGCCGAGGAATAATAGCGCTGATAAGGTTTGGAAATCCTGATTTTGGTAGTTACGCCGTTGCTTAACCATGCTTTCTTTTCGATAGCCAGAGGAATATTCACATACAGGCAGGATGCAAAGGCACGGTCTTTAAAAATTGCATCATTATTAGGGATCTTCATAAGGTGGGACCTTAGGTAGGCACCGGCGTCATAGGCAGGGAAATCAGGAGTATATGGACCAACTTTCGCGAAGGTTTTATGACCCATGATATAAACATAGTGTTCACCACCAAATACCGCCAACCCCGATGCATCAAAGATCCTGGTAGAAGGATTCCATCTCATATCTCGTCCGCTGTCGGCAACGAGCCAGGAATTTTCACCAAACATGATGTTCAACCGTTCACCCGTTTCAAGGTTGTATGCATACCCGGGGAACCAACCCATACCTGTTGAACTGATATAATTGGAGTTCCTCAGCACATCCGAACTATTGGTGTCGGTATGGGCCTGGCCATAAGCATTAACAGAAGCAGCTGCTCTGAAATCAAATGGCTTCGCTCCGCCTTCGGCAAGTTCTTTTTTAGGACAAAGCTCTATAACCGGGCACCGGGTCCATTTCGACTTATCACTGGTAATCACGATATCAACACTGGCAAGTCCGTCCATGTGGTTGAGCAATTTTGAATTAGCCGAAAAAGCAGCTCCGGTGTATAATTCAATATTGTTAACGGCGGCAAGACAATAGGGTGCCCAGGTGCCATTCTGGATTTTCTGGAAGTTTTTATTCGGGTCCCAGGGCTGGCTGGTACCCATTCTCCAGTCATAATACTTGGCATCAGAACCCTTGTAGGTCCCTGAACGTATCCAGTTCAAAGGAGAATCAGGGATGTCGTTATCGGGAACGCCACCTAACCATTGTTTGGTGCTGTCGGCATAGATCTGGGGGGAAGCATATAACAGACCGTTGCT
>CAIYQH010000199.1 GCA_903928285.1 uncultured Bacteroidales bacterium | reverse complement strand
TGAATATCATGCTGGTTTCAGTTACCGAACGTACCCGCGAAATCGGGATCCGCAAAGCCATTGGGGCTACCAAACGGGTGATCCGAAACCAGTTCCTGGTTGAGTCGATCGTGATCGGCCAGCTGGGCGGACTCCTCGGGATTGTCCTGGGCATCCTGGTGGGCAATGTCATCTCGTTGCTGATCGGCAGCGCCTTTATCGTACCATGGGTTTGGATCGTTACCGGCGTTCTCCTCTGTTTTGGTGTTGCCCTGGTAAGCGGGATCATCCCCGCCAGGAAAGCCGCCAACCTGGATCCAATCGAATCTCTCCGTTACGAGTAACCTCCCGTCATGGACCTGACCAGCGTCATTGCCATGTTGCGCAGGGAGTTTCCCTACGCACCCACCGATGGCCAGGACAAATTACTGGGCGAACTGGCCGTATTTCTCACCCTCTCCTGGAAACAACCCAACTCCCTGTTTATCCTCAGGGGATATGCGGGTACCGGGAAAACAACCGTGGTAAAGGCTTTGGTGGATGTGCTGCCGCAAATCGGCAAAAAAACGGCGCTCCTGGCCCCGACCGGGCGGGCCGCCAAGGTGCTGACCAGCTATACGAAGAAACAGGCCAACACCATCCACCGCAAAATTTACCTTGCCCGTACCAACAAGGAGGGGCTGATCGACCTGAAGCTGCAGGTAAACTACCACAAACACACCCTTTTTATTGTCGATGAAGCCTCCATGATCCAGCATACCATGACGGCCGAGGGGGCCCTCTTTTCAAGCAGGAACCTGCTCGACGACCTGTTCAGGTTCGTCTACAGCGGTGAAAACTGCCGGATGCTCTTTATCGGCGATGCCGCCCAACTGCCGCCGGTCGGACTGGATCACAGCCCGGCCCTCGATCACGAATTCCTGCAGCGGGCCTACCATCTTTCCATCGACACCTTCGAACTTACCGAGGTGGTCAGGCAGGCGAAGGAATCGGGCATCCTGGTGAACGCCACCCTCGTACGCCAGCAGATCCAGGCGAAGCAAACCACCTTTCCCATGTTTACAGTCGACGGGTTTCGCGACATTATACGGCTGAGCGGGCAGGACCTTGAGGAGGCGCTGAACCATGCCTATTCGGGATCGCAGAAGGAAAACAATGTTGTGATCTGCCGGTCGAACAAACGGGCCAACATATACAACCGGGAGATCCGTCACCGGATCCTCTACCTGGAGGAGGAGATATCCACAGGCGATTACCTGATGGTGGTGAAAAACAACTATTTCTGGCTGCCGGTCGATTCGGTTGCCGGATTTGTCGCCAATGGAGATATCGTGGAACTTAAGAGAATCAGGAACATCGAGGAGATCTATGGGTTCCGGTTTGCCGATGTGACCATCCGCTTTCTCGATTACCCGGATGAAAAGGAGCTGGATGTAAAGATCGTGCTTGATACCCTGATGTCGGAATCGGCTGCCTTGACCCAGCCTGATAACAACCGCCTGTTCCAGGCGGTGATGGAGGATTACCAGGATGTTCCATCCCGCCGGGAACGACTCGAAAAGGTAAAGGCCAATCCCTATTTCAATGCCCTGCAGGTGAAATTCGCCTATGCCCTTACCTGTCACAAAACCCAGGGAGGACAATGGGATTCGGTTTTCATAGACCAGGGCTACCTGAACGACAAGATGGTGAACCTTGAGTTCAGCCGATGGCTCTACACAGCCGTGACGAGAGCCACAAAAAGACTATACCTTGTGAATTTTGAAGACCGTTTTTTCACATGACCCAGGGGCGGCGTGAAAAAACGGCATGCGCCCGCGTTTACCAGCCCAGCAGGGTAAGTCCGACCGTAAATGGATAGACCTCGGGACCCTGGTTATTCTGGAAAAGTTTGGTAAGCGAATAGGTCCCGAAGAGGTTGATATGCGACCAGCCAATGCGGAAAGCAGCGTCGAATTTGAAAGGGGCCAGGTGGTACGAACCACGGTCGCGAACGAAGTCATGGCTGACCGAATAGGTGGCTACCGGGTTCCCTTTATCATCAACAAGGGAATAGGATCCGTCTTTGTCGTTATATACTTGTTTGGTATAAGATCCGATACGAACGCCAGCCACCGCGCCGATTGTTACGTGAAAACTGCTGATACGGCGGTAGGGGTTGGTCTGGTATTCAAAAAAGAGGGGCAGGTTAAGGTAGCTGACCACCATTTTATTTACCTTCAGAGTTACAGGTTTGCCTTGTGCATCAACTACTTTATAGGCCTTCATGGTAGCTGAATCATTCAACATGACATAGTTGTCATTGAAATAGTAGTTGGTGATCTGGAATCCCAGGCCTGTCGTAAAACCAATATGGTTCTTGTACAGGTTCACATTGAGTTCAAAGGGGTTGATGTTCACCGTAAGCGAACGGGCCGTATTCAGGTTCATAAATGCATTGGATGCGCCGAAATTCATGTCGAACGAGGGAGTCACATAGCCGCTTACAGCGAGTTCGATACCCGCCCAGTGGCCGTTATATTTTTTCTTGTGTTTATAAAACGGGAAATCATCCATGTTGAAGTTTTCCATCGCGGATTTGAATTCTGCCATGCTGGCACTGTCGCTCAGGTGACCATGCTTGTGCATCGGGCATTTCTTTTCATCCTGAGCGTTTACCTTGATCACAAGGGTAAGGAAAATGAACAACACTGCGGAAATTCTGAGTAGTTTTCTCATATCTGATCTTTTATGGTTAGACAATTCTGATGATATGACGAAGAAAAAGGGGAAATGTTACAATGCAGGGCAAAATCAGGAATCAAGTTTGAGAACTGCGAGGAAGGCCTTCTGGGGAACCTCGACATTACCGATCTGGCGCATCCGTTTTTTCCCTTTTTTCTGTTTTTCGAGCAATTTACGTTTACGGGTGATATCACCACCATAGCACTTGGCTGTCACGTCTTTCCTGAGCGCCTTGACCGTTTCACGGGCGATCACCTTCGCCCCGATGGCAGCCTGGATGGCAACATCATATTGCTGGCGGGGGATGAACTCCTTCAGCTTTTCACAGAACCTGCGGCCGAAATCATAGGCATTGTTGCGGGTGATCAGGGCCGACAGTGCATCTACGATTTCGCCGTTGAGCAGGATGTCGAGTTTCACCAGGTCGGCGGTTTGCCAGCCTGAGGGATGATAGTCGAAAGAGGCGTAGCCTTTGGAAATACTCTTCAGACGGTCGTAGAAGTCAAATACAATTTCACCCAGCGGCAACTCGACAGTCAGTTCAATCCGGTCGGTGGTCAGGTAAACCTGGTTTTTCAGGTTGCCGCGTTTGGCAACGCAAAGGGTCATGATGGCGCCGATATATTCCGACTTGGTGATGATGTTGGCCGTGATGGTGGGCTCTTCGATTTTGTTGATATAGTTCGGTTCAGGCAGCCCTGAAGGGTTGTAAACATCCATGACCTCGCCCTTGGTGGTATAAACCTTGTAGGAAACGTTGGGTACCGTGGTGATGACATCCATGTCGAATTCACGGTCGAGGCGCTCCTGGACGATCTCCATGTGCAGCAGTCCAAGAAACCCGCAACGGAATCCGAATCCAAGGGCTGCAGAGGCCTCCGGTTCAAACGAGAGCGCCGCATCGTTCAGTCTCAGTTTTTCGAGTGAATCGCGCAGGACTTCGTAATCATCGGCATCGGTGGGGTAGATCCCCGCAAAAACCATGGGTTTAACGCCGAGGAATCCCTCGATGATCTCGGTACAGGGTCTTTCCACATGAGTGATGGTATCGCCCACCTGGACCTCTTTACTGTTTTTAATACCGGAGATGATATAGCCTACATCGCCCGCATACACGGTATCACGCGGTTCCTGCTTCATCCTGAGGATACCCACCTCGTCGGCGCGATAGTCCATCCCGGTGGCAACAAACTTCACATGATCGCCCTTTTTGATAGAGCCGTTGAAGATCCTGAAATAGGCGATAACGCCCCTGAATGGATTGAATAACGAATCGAAGATCAGCGCCTGAAGGGGAGCTTCCGGATTTCCTTTGGGTGCGGGAATCCTGGTGACGATTGCTTCAAGTACCTGGTCAATGCCCAATCCTGTCTTAGCGCTAACAGCGAGGATTTCATCATGGTCGCAGCCAAGCAGGTCAACGATCTGGTCTTTCACCTCTTCCACCATGGCGGCATCCATGTCGATCTTGTTCAGCACAGGGATGATGGTTAGGTTGTGGTCAATGGCAAGATAGAGGTTTGAAATGGTCTGGGCCTGGATGCCCTGTGTGGCATCTACCACCAGCAGGGCACCTTCGCAGGCGGCAATGGCGCGCGACACCTCGTATGAGAAGTCGACATGCCCCGGTGTATCAATCAGGTTCAGCACATAATCCTGTCCGTTATGCGGAAAGTTCATCTGAATGGCATGGCTCTTTATGGTGATGCCACGTTCCCGTTCAAGCTCCATGTCGTCGAGCACCTGTTCTCTTGAATCGCGTTCAGAAACAGTATCTGTCCATTGAAGCAGCCGGTCAGCCAGGGTTGATTTCCCGTGATCGATGTGGGCAATAATGCAAAAGTTACGGAGATTTTTCACGGGAACAAAGATACAAAATTCCTTTGATTTTCCTATGGGGGAATCACGTAATGCGCAACATGTGCCGTGTGAGGTGTGTGTCGGTTTATTTCAGCAGCGTCACCGACCCGCGCAGGTTTCGTTTCACAATGCCGGCCAGGGTGATTTCGAAAACGTCACAGATATAAAAATAGGTGCCATCGCTGCAAAGCTGGTGAGTGGTCCTGTCTTTGCCATCCCAGTTGATATCGGGATCACGGGTCTCAAAAACCTCTTTGCCCCACCTGTCGAAAATCTGCATATTGATCTCGCTGACAGAGCTGTAAGGGAAAGGAATGAAAACATCGTTTTTCCCATCGCCGTTTGGGGAGAAGAAGTTGGGAAGGTTGTAAAGACACTCTGTTCCGGCGGTAATATCAACACATACGATGTTGCTCATATTGCTCCGGTTTCCTACCGAATCAACGGCAATTACGCCATAACAGCCAACGAAGGTCTGTGGCGGGTGGTGCAGGTATACCGTATCCCTGGCCGGCACGGAATCAATAAGCCTTGGCTGGCCATGAACCGGTGTGTAATAGATGTAATACCGTGCAATATCGTTCTGGCAGCTGTCGGCAGCGGGTTTGCTCCATTTCAGCAGGTTGGCCGATTCTTTACAGTTGGTTACCACGGTAAGCAGCGGAGGGCAGGGGGGGATGTTGTCGACAGGGATGGTGCAGGTTTCCTGCGAATAGTTGATGATGGGATAGACGAAGCCGGTTGCCGAGTATTTTCCAATGCTTTTTACCCGGTAACAATATTGCAGCCCGTTGGTTAGTCCTTTATCCTTGTAAGCTGGTTTGGAACTGGAGCCGATTGAATCAAACAGGGCGGCGCCGGGGTCTTTACGATAGATGGTGAAGGCAAAATTGGTCCAGGGGACCTGGTTGTTCCAGGAAAGTTTCACCATTTTATCGGTGGGGGTGGCGGTCAGGAATTCCGATGAGGCCAGCTGCGAAGAACCTATCAGGAAGTGGTTTCCGGGTGTCAGGTTATAAAGGTCGATTCGATAGCTGAAGCTCTGCGACTTTGTATTCAACAGGGCATCGGTCAGGATGGTATCGTTCAGGTTCGTGGTGGAGTCGATCAGCCTGAACATACCGGATGAAGCGGAAGTTGAACGGGCAATGATATACTTATAGGGCCCGGGGGCCTGCAGCGTGTCGATTTCAGTGGGTTTCGACCATGCAAGCAGGAGCGAACCGTTCGTTTCGCTGGTGGTATTGATACTGACGTTGGTGATGACAGGAACATCCTTTTTCAGCGTGGCACAGGCTTCGTTGGAGGCATAGCTCTCCGCATTGTCGGGATAATAGGCAACCACCAGGTAACAGTATTTCAGTCCGCGGGTCAGTCCCGACCCATTGTTGTCGTCCAGGTAAGAGGTCTTGCTGATATCGGTAAAGGTAGCTATCCGGGTATAACCCAGCGAGGCAGGTATACCGGTCTGGCAGTAGGCCGGAATGTAACCCGTTGAATCGGATTTCCGCCAGATCTCGTATCCCGAGGCATTGGCACAGGCGTAATTGTCCCAGTTCAGCGTAATGGTATTGCCCATCGCCACGGTAGTCAGGTTTTTCGGCGCCGGGCCGACCACCAGGATATTCACCGATTTGATGCTGGCTAGATTGACAGGCAGCGCATTATCCTTGGCTTTGAAGAAGACCTGGTAAGGGTGCAGCTTAACCTGGCTGCATACGGTATTCCATTGGAAAATGGCCTGAACATGACCAAAACCGGTGACCGGGTTTGGATCCAGTACAGCCTGATTGCCGGGCAGGATGAAGGGGCCGCCGGTTCCCGACAAGGTAACGTTGTTGCTGTCGGGATCAAATGCCTTGACGAAGAATCGCAGGTTTTTTCCTGCTTCGACGCAGGTGTCAGAGATGGTTTGAATGACGGGTGGACGGTCGTTACAGGCCACGACGATGATCTGCATATCCCGGAGTACACTCCCTATCTTTACACCGGCACGCCATTCTTCCACAAGAATGGCGATGTTGTATTCGCCCTGCTGCTCGGGGCTGTCCCACAGGAAATCGCCGGTGACGGGATCCAGGATGATTTTATTGGAAGCTGCCGGCAGGGTATAACCAGGGATGACCTGCCCCTGTGTGCCGCGGCAGGGAACAAGTTTATACGACAAACTGTCGCCATCGGGATCGTAGGCGCCCGGGTTATGATAAAATGGCTGGTGTACGCATCCGTTGTCGACAGGAGGGACCAGGAGAACAGGTGAATTATCGTAACCATTGATAAAGGGGCTGATCACCAGTTCACAAAAGATATACATCGGTGTGTTGATCGAATTGGGAATATTGATGATGCCGCCATTGCGGTTCGGGTCCTCACAGGATATGATATAATCGGCAGGGCCGGCAAAGGTGTGCTGACCGAGGTACTTGTTATAGGTGATATCATCCGGCAGGTTTGTCTCCACTATGCGGGGAATATCCGTTGTGGTACCATCGCCCCAGTTGATCGTCAGGAAATCACGGTAGGCGTTTGCAGGACTTGGGGTGAAGGTATAGGAGATCAGGGTGAGTTCGTAGGTTAACCCCGAGATGTGTTTGTAGGACATTTCAGCGGCACGCTGGTGAGTCGCAAAAAGGGCAACAGGAAAGATCAGCGTACTCATCAGGACCCATAAAAACAGTCGCAAAAGCAATGGTCTCGACATATCGGGGATTGAGGTTGGGTAACTAACGTCAAAAGTAATAATTTTATGCGCGCCGGGATAGATATAGGTTCATTATTTCATAGCGTTTTGAATTTTAAATTAAATTTGCACGACCATACACCAACAGCAATCATAGATGTACCACCAGGAACCGGAACTTGAAAAAAAGGAGATCATAAAGCGGTACCGGAACCTGTTGCGAGCATGGAAACCCCGAAACCCGGATGATAAAAAGGTGGTACGCAAGGCCTTTAAAATGGCGCTGGAGGCCCACAAAGACATGCGGCGCAAAACCGGCGAACCCTATATCTATCATCCCCTGAGCGTCGCAACCATTGCGGTCGGAGAAATCGGCCTTGGCGCAACCTCCATCGTCTGTGCCCTGTTGCATGATGTAGTCGAGGATACCGAGTACACCCTGGAGGACATCAGGGGACTGTTTGGCGACAAGGTCGCCACCATTATCGACGGACTTACCAAAATCAAGGGCATCTTTGACCAGCATACCGCCTCCATCCATGCCGAGAATTTTAAAAAAATACTCCTCACCCTGTCCGACGACGTTCGGGTGATCCTGATCAAACTGGCCGACCGGTTGCACAACATGCGAACTTTGTATGCCCTGGGCCACGAGAAACAACTCAAAATTTCATCAGAAACCACCATCCTGTATGCCCCGCTGGCGCACAGGCTGGGGTTGCATGCCATCAAAAGCGAACTGGAAGACCTGGCGCTGAAATATACAGAACCTGAAGTATATGAGACCATCTCCAGGAAACTGCGGGAATCGGCCGCCGACCGGAACCGGTTTGTCAGCAAATTTATCTTTCCTATAAAGAAAGCCCTCACCAAAAAGGGTATCTCCTTCGATATCAAGGCCAGGGAAAAGTCAATTGCCGCCATCAACATGAAGATGCGCAAAAAAGAGGTCCCGTTCGAGGAGATATATGATATTTACGCCATCCGCATCGTAATCGATTCCCCTATTGAAACCGAAAAAGCGGATTGCTGGAAGGTGTATGCCGCCATTACCGACTCCTATCGCCCCAATATGGAACGGCTTCGTGACTGGATTTCCATTCCAAAGGCCAATGGCTACGAAGCCCTTCATACTACGGTTATGAGCCATACTGGGGAATGGGTGGAAATTCAGATCAGGTCGCGCCGCATGGACGAGATCGCGGAGAAGGGATATGCTGCCCACTGGAAATACAAGGAGGCCATGCATGTGAACAGCCAGCTTGACAACTGGCTCGACAGGATCAAGGAGATGATCGAAAGCCCTGATTCGGATGCCATCTCATTCCTGGATGACGTCAAGGGGTTTTTCTTTCATGATGAGATATCGGTGTTTACGCCACAGGGCGAATTACGGACCCTTCCTGCCAATTCAACGGTGCTTGACTTTGCCTACGCGATCCATAGCGAACTTGGAGATACCTGCATCGGGGCAAAGGTCGATAAAAAGCTGGCAGCTATCAACCAGGTGTTGAAAAACGGGCAGCAGATCGAGATCATCACCTCCCGCATACAAACCCCCAAAGAGGATTGGCTAAGTTATGTGGTGACTACCCGGGCAAAAACCAATATCAAGATCGCAGTCCGCCATGAAAAAAAGAAATTTGTCAAAGCAGGCAGGGAAAAACTTACTAAATGGTTCTTGCAACTGGGTATTGAATTCTCGAATGAAAACATCAAGAAGTTCCTGACGGTAAATAATTTCAGCAGTCTTGTCGACCTTTATTATGCTGCTTCGCAGGATACCATAGGGATCAAGGATGTGAAGACGTTTGCGGCTTCCAGTTTTAAAAACGGGTGGCTGAATTTCGTGCTGAAAAGCACGCAGAAAAGCAAGGCAGTCCACGCCGGAAATGAAGAGGGTCCGGATGCTATGGAAACCGAAGAACCGGGAGCAGAGAGCCAGGACCCCGAGGGACACCTGGATTACGAGGTTGCGGGTTGCTGCAACCCCATCCCGGGTGACGAGGTGGTGGGCTTTACCAACAAAAACAATGCAACCATGCAGATCCACAGGACCAAATGTGCCAAAGCCCAGGAACTGATGACAGTGTGCGGCTACCATATGGTCAAGATGGACTGGACCAATCGTAAATCGATCTCCTTTTTAACCGATATCAAAGTTACGGGCATTGATAAAAAGGGGTTGATCAATGAAATCACCCGCATCATTTCCAATGAACTGAACCTGAATATCAAATCATTTCATATCGAGGCAGAACACGGACTCACACAGGGTTCAATAACCCTCTATGTCCAGAACATAGCAAATCTTAACGAGGCGCTGAACAATCT
>CAIYQH010000198.1 GCA_903928285.1 uncultured Bacteroidales bacterium | reverse complement strand
GTGAAAGGTCTTCAGGGCCGCGATCCCAGGTACATTAAGGTGGTGGCTACCGCCAAACATTTTGCCGTTCACAGCGGGCCAGAGTCATCACGGCATAAATTTGATGCATGGTGCAGTGACCGTGACCTTTTTGAAACCTACCTTCCAGCATTTGAGGCGCTCGTCAGGGAGGGACCTGTTTATTCGGTTATGGGCGCTTATAACCGCTTCAGGAATGAACCCTGTTGCGCCAGCCCTTATTTGCTCGATGACATTCTCCGGAAACGATGGGGTTTCATGGGTTACATCACATCCGACTGCGGCGCAATATGGGATATCTGGCATGGTCACGCACTGTTGGCCGATTCTGTCAGGCCGGCTGCGATGGGTCTCAGGGCCGGCTGTGACCTGGTGTGCGGCGACGATTACACAAGCCTGGTTAAGGCAGTTCATAAAGGATATATCACTGAAAATGAAATAGACCAGGCTGTTACGCGCCTTTTTACAGCCCGCTTCCGTCTGGGCATGTTTGATCCCGACAGCATCGTTTCATGGGCGGGGATAACACCTGCTGACACCATCGGTAGTCGCCACCTTGCCCTGAAAGTTGCAAGAGAGAGCATCGTCCTGCTGAAAAATGAAAAGCATCTGCTGCCATTGTCGAAGGCAATCAAATCAATCGCCGTTATCGGCCCCTATGCCGACCGGATCTCCGTATTGCTTGGGAATTATAACGGAACGCCGGCACACCCGGTTACGATCCTGGAGGGAATTAGAGAAAAAACAGGTAACACCGCCAGGGTAACTTATGCCATGGGAGCAGCGGGTCCGGAGGATACCGGTTTGCCAGGCCGGAAGTTGCACAAGGGCCGGGGGAAAATGATGCGCGAAGCCATGGAAGCGGCAAAGAACTCAGAAGTAATCATTTTCGCGGGCGGAATTTCCCCTGAACTCGAGGGTGAAGAGTTGCAGGTAGAGATTCCTGGCTTTTCGGGGGGGGACAGAACTACACTCGATCTCCCGGCAAATCAAACTGACCTATTGCAAAAACTACGCCAGACCGGCAAACCCGTTGTGCTTGTGCTGACCAATGGCAGCGCGATGTCTGTAAACTGGGAAGTTGCCAATCTCGCGGCCATCGTCGAAGCCTGGTACCCGGGTGAAGCAGGCGGCAATGCAGTAGCAGATGTGTTATTCGGCGATTACAACCCGGCTGGCCGGTTACCGGTCACCTTTTACCGGTCGGTGAAAGACCTTCCTCCGTTTGATGATTATGCCATGAAAGGACGAACATACAGGTATTTTTACGGGAACCCGTTGTTTGTTTTTGGCCACGGACTTTCCTATACCTCTTTTGAATACCGCGATGCCGTTGCCGACAAACGCCAATATCAGCCTGCTGATACCGTTGCACTTACCATAAGAATTAATAACACCGGCTCCATGGCCGGCGACGAGGTGATCCAGGTCTACGTTAAAAAGGAAGGAACGGCCTTTGAACGGCCGTTGAAGTCGCTCGCCGGGTTCAGCCGGGTCCACCTTGATCCGGGAATTGAAAAAACGATCGTGGTCCGGATCCCGGTTAAAGAGTTCAGGATCTACGACCCCGAAAAAGCAAACTATATCGTTGAACCCGGGAAATACCAGTTAATGATTGGAGCGTCTTCGGCTGACATCAGGCTGGAGAGGGAGGTTGGCGTAAAATAGTACCTCATCCCCCTGTCCCCCTCCCCAGGGAAATGGTGAAATGGTGAAATTGTAAAATGGTAAGATGGTAAAATGGTAAGATGGTAAAATGGTAAAATG
>CAIYQH010000197.1 GCA_903928285.1 uncultured Bacteroidales bacterium | reverse complement strand
CCATTAGTTAGATCACTTTTTTGCACCGGGAAATAATCGTCCTAAAGATGTTGCATTAGCCGTCCTGATAAATTCCCGCTATCGGAAATGGTTCTTGAGTAAGGGAAAATTTCAACCATTAAACTATAAAATCAAATTTTATGAAGAAAGACTTACACCATTCCGAATTACTGAAATTCATTACCAGCACAAAAAAAATCTTTCGTACAGCAGCGTTGCTTTTTGTGGTGCTTTTTAATTTAAACGGGGCCTCTGCTTCCGTAAACAATTACACCTTTGCTTCTTCATCCGGTACTTATACTCCTATAGCCGGAACAGTTCTTTTTTCAGGCGTATGGGATGATGCTTCTTCAGGCCTTATAACACTACCCTTTATATTCAATTACAATAACACTTCTTTCACAAAACTTAGTGTTACTACAAATGGTTTCATCACACTGGGTGCATCGGCTCCAAATGATCTATACTGTGGGTTGCAAACCAGCCCTGCCAACTCCATTGCAGGGTTCGGAACGGACCTGGTAAATTCAGGGGCTTCGTCAAATATTCAATATGCTACCCTGGGCGTAACACCTAGCAGGCAGTTTGTAGTACAATGGACCAACTGCATGCACTATGGATTGACTACCGCCGATGCCTGGAATTTCCAGATCATCCTTAATGAATCAGATAACAGTGTGCAGGTTGTCTGGGGAGCGTCAACTGTTGGAACAACCCTGGGAGCTAATACATGCGCTGACGTTTCTACTGAATCAGGAAGTGTCGGGTTGAAAGGCAATTCGTCAGCTGATTTTAATCTCCGAAAAGTAACAAACGGAACCAACGACTGGACAACATCAGAATCCGGCGCAATTTTATCTGATGTTTGCAATATGTCACCCACCAATATCCCTCCATCGGGGATAACATACACCTGGACTCCTGCGCCGCCCACAGCCATGGTTTATGTTTCATCAAACACACTGCTTTTAAATAATGGTTCGGCAGTTTCTCTTACAGCTAACAGGCCGATATACCAGGTACAGGTGGTTGTTTCAGGATCTCTTTCCCCTCTTGATGTAACAGGTTTGTCCCTTTCTACTTCAGGATGCACAAACGCGGGAACTGATATTGTAAATGCAAAGGTCTTTTTTACCGGAAGCAATCCCGCATTTTCAACGGCATCTCAATTCGGATTAACGGTTAACAATCCGGATGGTGCCTATACCGTAAGTGGTTCTTCTACTTTAAGTGAAGGGATTAATTATTTCTGGATAACGTATGATATAAACCCCACAGCAACACTGGGTGACCTGGTCAGCGGTTGCTGTACGTCGCTTACGGGCAGTGGTTCTTTGGGTACACAAACACCTTCAGTAACTTGTCCGACAGGATCTCAAATAATAATGAACCTGGGCACATGGGCTCCCGTTGCTTCACTGGCGCCAAACCATAATATGGGTGGGATGCTTTTGCTTTCCGATGGAACGGCAATTTGCCATTCCACTGGCGGAGGCGGTGAAGGCAGGATTTATGATAAGCTTACACCCGATCCAACAGGAAGCT
>CAIYQH010000196.1 GCA_903928285.1 uncultured Bacteroidales bacterium | reverse complement strand
AGGGGAGAGGTCATTAACAGGCAGTTAAAAAACAATTATCGCCAACTGGTACATTTGTGCCTAATCAAAAATAAAAAAGGAGGAAATATGAAATTAAGTCATTGTGTTTACCTGTTTTTAACCTTGGTGATCATGATAAGTTCCTGTAAGAAAAACAGTGAGCAAACCAGTAATTCACCAGGCAATGCCACTTCGGTGCTGATCCCGCTGAAAACCGGCAATTACTGGGACTTTATTGATTCATCGTTCAATAACGGTGTTTTTACCAGTGCTGATACATCCAGGCTGACCATCACCGGAACCAAACAGGTCAGTTACCAGGGTAAGGATTACACGGTCTGGTTTTGGTCATGGTATAAACAATCGCAGAGTCCCTGCTGGTTTGTCAATAATGAGTCAGACGGATTACATTTTTACGGCGGAAAGTTAGACAGCGTTGACTATTTTCTGACAAAGAATCTTTCGTATAAATTCCCGGTTCAGGCCGGAGAAACCTGGAAGCAGGTATCAGTCACCTACTCAGGAACAAAATTTTATCTGGGAGATACCTTGCCGACAAAATGTTTATCAACGAGTTATTCCTTTAAAACAAAAATAGGGGTACTCTCCTGTATTGAGTTTCAGTATACCCGGCCGGCTTTAAAAAAGAAGACGGTGGCAGGATTGCAGTTTACGGGGAATGACCAAGGCAGTAGTCTGGCTACTGAAGTAACGCTGTTTTACAAACCTGATATGGGTTATGTGGGCTATATCAGTAAGGTAAATGGTTTAATCACCTTTACAAAAACATTGTCCTCCTGTAAGTTAAATTGATTTGTTACAAAGAAAATTTTGATTGATAACTATTATACAGGTTACGACCTGTTAACCTGGAAACCGAGGGTCGGGTTAAATAACCAGCATGCCGGGCGCACAGATATATAACCTTTCAGATTAATAAAGTTAGAATCAAATCCCGATGTCGCCTTACCGGCTGCCATAGAAATGGGATAATCTCCATTAGCAAGGATAATGTTTGCATTTTTGCGATAGACGGTTCGTTAGGCTACATGGCTTTTCATCGATTTGTTAATAGACCATTAATGGATAGATCTTCGTCAATGTCAGGCCAATGATTTCCATAAAAAACGTTGCTTTTCTCTTTGAAAACTGTCGGGGATTTCGTACCTTTATCTTCCGTTCAGAGATGTTATATAGCTTTTTGCATGAACCCTTCCTGATTCACTTCTGAAATTCTTCAGGTTTTAAGTTTTCTCTAAGTCCCCTTCGGTTCTCCCTCGGATCTGTTTCGGATCGGTTCCGGATCGGTTCCGGTCCCTCCGGGGTTGCTTCACATTTCGCATTTCACGCATTCACGCATTTCACATTTCGCATTTGTGTAAATCCCCGGTTCAGGGGCATTCACATTGACATCAACGGCAGCCAATTTGACCATTTGTTTGAAATACAGTTTACCGATGGCCACTTCTCCGCAACTGCAGATGTTGTCAAAGCGACTGAACGAGTAAAGAATTATCTTTGTACAACTGGCAGGAAAACATGTGTTGGGTCTGCCTGAAACGAAAACTGACAAGATCATATAATTCTATTTGGTTCCTAATTATGTCGTAAATATATCATTGAGAGATGAATAAAAACAGGTTGGAAGCATTCAGTGATGGCGTTTTAGCCATTATCATCACCATCATGGTACTGGAACTTAAAGTTCCGAAAAGCAGCGACTGGATTGAACTTCAAAAGTTGATCCCCGTGTTCGTCAGCTACTTTACCAGCTTTCTCTATATCGGTATCTACTGGGGGAATCATCACCACCTGCTCCATTCTGTAAAACAGATATCTTCGGGAATGATCCTGGCGAACCTTAACCTGCTGTTCTGGTTATCGCTGATCCCCTTTGCCACGGGGTGGATCGGCGAAAACCATTTTGCCCCGAACACCATCGCCGTTTATGGCACCATCCTGTGGCTCGACGGGCTTGCCTTTTTTATCCTGCAGAAGACTGTTGAACGGAACGCTCACGATATTGCAGCGTTAAAAAAGGCCTTTCTCACCTTGAATAAAAAGGGGATCGTTTCACAGGCGGGGTATCTCGCATCAGTTCCCCTGGCGTATGTTCATCCCGCAATATCAGGCGCAATCTATCTGATCCTTGCCGTCATCTGGCTCATCCCTGATAAAAACATTGAAAGGGCGCTCCGGTCAGAAAAATAATCACCATGATCCCACAAAACAAACCGCCAACCGGCATATTGCCTCTTTTCCTGCTCTCCTCCCTGCTGCTTATCCTTTTCATGATCAGCAGCACCATCAGACCCTATGGTTATTTTTGCGATGAACTCTACTTTATTGCCTGCTCCAAGCGGCTGGCATTTGGTTATGTCGATCAACCCCCGCTCTCCATCCTGCTGTTATCGGCGGTACAAACGCTTTTTGGACATAATATGTTTGCAGTCAGGATACTGCCGGCACTCAGCATTTCGGCAACGGTATTCATGACAGGGTTGTTGACACGCCGTATGGGAGCGGGTATGTCAGGCATGTTAATTGCCGGACTGGCGGTGATGGTTATGCCGGTATTCCTGCTCTTTGGGAGTTTTTATTCGATGAATGCCTACGAGCCGCTCATCTGGACCATCATTGTTTATTATGTGATCAGGATGATCAGGGAGCAAAACCCCCGGTACTGGCTGCATGCGGGGATACTGACTGGTGTCGGACTGGAAATGAAGCATACCATGGCGCTTTATGCAATCGCCCTGCTTGCGGGGTTTTTATGCTCCGGCCAGCGCCGGTTGTTATTCAGCCGCTGGTTCCTGTGGGGAGCCCTGGCCTGTTTTCTGACCGTCCTTCCAAACCTGATCTGGCAGGTGGCCAACCATTTTCCGTCGCTCGAACTCTATAAAAACTCCTTCTTATCCAAGAATATCGGCAAATCATACGGGCAGGTTTACCTCGAACAGGTCATGTTTGTCAACCCCTTTACCTGGCTGCTGTGGACGACCGGTCTTGTCAGCCTGTTTTTCAGCATGGGCAAGCCTTACAGACCATTGCTCGTTGCCTATTTCATTCTGTTAATGATCATGATGACAGGTCATTCCAGCCGGCCCGACCGGATCACGGCAATCTACCCTTTTCTGATGGCGTCAGGGGCGCTCGCCATCGAACGATCTCTTGGATCAACCCCCCGGCGTGTGGCGCAAATCTCACTCGCCATACTGATTCTTGCCGGCGGTATCATGGCTGCTCCCGTGTCGTGCCCGTTATTGTCGCCATCAGTCACAAAACAATACATTTACCGGCTGGGTCTTCATTTCGACCTGGAAGCCGGCAAGATGGGAGAGCCTCTTCCGCAGTGGCTTGCCGACAGGATTGGCTGGAGGGAACTGACTGCCGACGTAGCCCTGGTTTATCATAACATGCCTGAAAAAGAGAGGCAGAATGCCGTGATCATCTCGACAAATTATGGTGAAGCCGGCGCACTCGAACTGTACGGCCCTGAATTCGGGTTGCCTGCCGTATATGCCACCCACAACAGCTTTCACAGCTGGGGTCCGCCTTCCGACACCGTTAAAACCTTCATCGCCGTATGTATCGATGAAGATGACGTCAGGAAAAGATTCAGCAGCGTGGAAAAGGTCGCCGCATTCCATTGTCCCGACTGCACCCGCCCGCAAAGGATTATCCCCATATTCGTGCTCCGTGGTCCAAACTTTTCGATCGGCAGGGAATGGGGAAATTTTAAAGAGTATCATTAATAATGTCGGCGCGAATCAATACATTTGAACCATCATAAAGTTGCAGAACGGAAGGTTGCTTTCCTTCATTTTGGCAGTCAGCCGTCTTTACCGGAAATGATCATTAAACTGTTGGAACGAAAATTATGGACAGATTTTGATAAATCCTATCACTACTGACCGACTAACTTTTTAAGAGAGGGGGTAAACCCCGGAGGGTTCCCCCCAATGTTGTAAGTTTGTTTTGCGAACCAAACTAAACAACATGGGTAAAAATACGGAAATT
>CAIYQH010000195.1 GCA_903928285.1 uncultured Bacteroidales bacterium | reverse complement strand
TGCAGTTCAGTGGTAACCGCTTTGTCATAGTCGTTCTGACTGATCGCGTTGGTCGACAACAGCGGCTTCAGCCTGGCTACGTCCAGCTTGGCTTTTTCCCACGATGCCGTCTTGTTCTCCACATCGGCTTCATTGAATTTCAGCGTATTCCGGTAGCTGGCCTCCTCGATGGTGAACAACGGCTGGCCTTTCTGGATCACGGAACCCTCGGTGAACGACCAGTTCTGAAGATAACCGGCCACCCTTGCGCGGATCTCAACGGTGGGGATCCCCACAGCTTGCCCGACCATCTCAAGATAGGCGGGAACGCGGGTCCCTTTTATCTCCAGTACTTTCAGCGAAGGGGGTTTGATCTCCTGTTTTTCGTTTGTTTTACAGGCGGTTGACAGCATGGCATAGATCACAACGATCACCATGGTCTGCAGGATTTTTTTTACAAGCAGGTTGTTCATAAGTTCACTTTTTTCAGGAAGGAGCCGGTTCGAATTTTTTTCAAATGTAAAACATTATTTTACTACAAAAAAATGTAAAACTTGGCATGTGTGGGGTTCCGGCCCTGTTTTTGATTACGAAGGCCATGCATGACTTATCAGAAACAGGCGTGTGCGCCGGTTCTGCAGGGCTTATATGCAAACACCCTGGCGAGGATGGATTTCGACCCTGAGGCCCGGGTTGACCTGCAGGAAATTTCAAAAAAGAATCTGTTTCCCTTATGTCAGGAACAATTTTGATGGCTCCGGCAGAACTCTATGGATTAAGGATTGACCTTAATCAGGGAAGGGTTCGGGGGGATTGCTTCAGCAAGGAAAATTCCAGCGAACCTTACTTTACCCGGGACTTCAGCAAACCACTGCTCTGCCAGCTGGAATAAACATTGCGGGCTATGTTCATCGCGGCCTCGTCCACATATTTCGGATCGGTAACCCTGATCTCGGCACTCCACAGAGGCTCCTTCGAGGCATGGGTGTAGACGCTTGCCTTCAGATTCACCACCCTCGTAGCCGCCCAGTAGCCGCCTGTTGAGACAACGCCTGCATAGTAGGGGCTGCCATAAAAACCGCCGCCCCAGTATCCGCCGCCCCAGTATCCGCCGAATCCGCCGGTAACGTAAGTGGTTTGGGGAACATAGGTCTCCGTTTTATCGGTGCCCTGGTAGATGAAGACGATGATCGCATCGGCGCCGAGGCTGTCGCATTTACGCTTGATATCGGCAATCGGGTATTTTACGGCAGGAGAGAGAAAATCGAGCGAACCAATGCTTTTCAGCCCTTTGCTGTTGAAATAGGCATTTACCGACTGCTCAAAAGGCTTGATATTTTCAATCTTGTCGAACAGGGGCATGACCACCACCTTCGAGATCGTTGAGTTGTCGTTCGGATTTTTATAGGTGGTCATGGTCACCGAAGGGGTGCAGGAGACCATCATCAGGATTGCGGCAATCGCCAGAAGGGCTGGATAAACTTGTCTTGCTTTCATAGGATTTTTTGTTTTTCAGGGTTGTCTGTGTGAAATTAAGGGAAGTCTCCGGCTGCAGCAACAACCTCTGACACCCGGATGGTCATGTTTTTGACAAAAATAGAAAAATATAACAGATTTTCTGCCATTGCGCTGCAATCATTCTCCAATGATTCTCCAGTGATTCTCCAGTGATACTCCAGTGATGCTCCAATGATGCTCCAATGTCCCTCCTGCGGATCTTCAGCGTTGACCCGGATTTTTTCCGTTTTTGCATCAGTTTAGCGGTATTTTAGCAATATTTTAGCGATATCTCTGCAACATTGCGGCTTCGGGGAAGTTCCGGGGAAGCTCCGTCGGTTTCCGGAGATAGTCCATGTTCCGGTCATGATGTTCGGCATTATTTTACAATAGAGATCGCAATCTTATTCATGTAATATAGAATCTGATCGATCGGAATCATACCAGTAGATATTTGTTGTGTTACAGGCAGCTAAAAAAGAATTAATGCCAGGTGGTACAAATGTGATCAATCAAGTATAGGATGAATTTTATTTTTTCCGATCAAATTTCATGTTACCCCTTCAGGGTGGGCTTGCCTATCCGAAAAATATTAACTTTGAAAATATATTTTGATTGATCGGGATCATATTTGCAGCTATGCATTTGCAGGAGGTTAAAAAATCTCTCACGATAACTGGTATGATGTGTGATCAACCGGGAAAAATATTGTCCGGTTTATGGAGCTTCAGTAAAAACTAAAGGAATTAACATGATACGATCCACGCTCCTTTTTCTTTTATTCGCTGCAGGGGTGATAACTTCGCAGGCCCGGGTACCTGTTCGTGCCGACACCTTTGATATTGCCACGGGGAGTCTCCGTTTCCCGCACCTTTGCCAACAATGGGGGTTCCGTGTTTCGGCCGGACTTTCGATGGTCAGGCCGCCCAAAGATTTGCTGGAGAACGCCATCCAGGCTCCCCTGGTGAACATTCATGCCACCTTCGGGTTGCCCTGGAAACTCTCCCTGGAGGGCGACCTGACGACCATCCTGGTTTCAAACCAGCTTGCACTGGGGCCGCAACTGAGTTTTTGCCACGCTAACTATGGCGTAAAACTTGGCTGGGATCTTGGGTTTTTATACGGCCGGTTGAAGCAGTTTGGATTCAACAACAGCACGCAGGGCTGGATCAGCTACCCTAACATTTCGATCGGGTATAAACTGAAAACCATGGCTTTCACCCTGAAGGGCGAAGGGATTTCATTGCTGAAAGTATCGACGAAATCGGGTGAAAACGAAGTGACCCGTTCGAAAAAGATGTTCAACGGCGGTACCCTGGCCCTCTACATCGAACAGCGCATTCATAAAAACAAGCTCTTTGTGATCGGGCTGAAAGATAATTATGTGAAATATTACTGGCCGACCTGGATGCTGTTTTCAACATTTAACAGGTTTTATCATATTCCTGAACTTTATTTCAGCTGGATCCTGTGAGATCCCGCACCCGGACGGGGTGGCAAATCGCTGCATCCCTGCCGGTTATCCCAACTATTTGTTCAAGAAGTAATAATTGATCAATGAAACTGAGAATTCTACTTTTAGCGGGGCTGTTACTGTTGCTTTACAGCTGCAACAAGGAGGATGTAGTCATCATTCCCGCCCTCGGCCCCAATTCATTGCTGAAGGATACCTACCCGCTCGACAGCGCCAGGAAGCAGGTCATGAACGGGGTTTACCGCGTGGTTTCCAGTACCTCGATGTTTGGCGACTATGTGGTGGTCAAGTGGAACCGTACCAGCCTCTCCTTTGCCTGCAACAACGGTAAGCATTTCATCATGGAGGCAGGTCATCTCGATTCGGTGGTGTTCCTGGAGGGATACTGGCGCGACGGGTACAGCGATGGTACCGGTTTATGTTCGATGCATATTACAAAACCGGAGGGAGGCACCACCCTTGTAACGGGCCAGGGGGCCCAGCAAATCGTGATCCGGGGCGCCTTTGGCAACGGGAACAGTTTGCCCGACCAGGCACTTAGCCTGGAATATGTGCGGCCTTTTCCGGAGAAGCTGAACGCCAAAAAATTCTTAATCCTGGCTCACAGGGCAGGCGGCCGTACATCCGACCTGTTGCCGGTTTCTGAAAACAGTATCGAGATGATCGATTTCACAGAAAAGCTTGGCTCGACAGGGATTGAGATTGATGTACGGCTGAGCAGGATAAATTTTAGGGGGGATGGAGAATGTTGGGTCGATCGCGAGAAACTTGAAGGACACTTTGAACATTTCACCGACGGCCGGCGGCCTTCAGATTATTTAGATAAGCGGCCTCATGTCTATTGCTTCTCATTACGGCCTGGCTGACATTGACGTCGTGGGGCTACGGCCCGTGG
>CAIYQH010000194.1 GCA_903928285.1 uncultured Bacteroidales bacterium | reverse complement strand
GTTGGTCTCGCTTGTATCCTGTGTCAATTCACCGGTCAGCATTTCCCGGGTTTGATCCTGAACAGTCGTTTTTTCCATTGGGTCCTTCTCTTCCTTTTTCTTTTTGCGCATCATAATGAAAACATGTTCGAATAAATTCGTTTGATTATTATCAAAAAACCTGCCAGTTGGTGATTTGCGACAAATTGTCAGCTATCGGTGCGGTGGATATCAGCCCCGAGTTTCTTAAGCCTCAGGTCAATTTGCTGGTAACCGCGGTCAATCTGCTCAATGTTGTCAATAATGCTCTTTCCTTCGGCAGATAATGCGGCAATCAGCAGCGCAACACCTGCACGGATATCAGGCGATGACATGCGGATACCCCTGAGCAGGTACTGGTGGTCGAGACCGATCACTGTTGCCCTGTGCGGGTCACAAAGAATGATCCGGGCGCCCATGTCTATCAGTTTGTCAACAAAGAAGAGCCGGCTTTCAAACATCTTCTGGTGGATGAGTACACTGCCTTTTGCCTGGATGGCAATAACCAGCACGATGCTGATAAGGTCGGGCGTAAAGCCTGGCCATGGAGCATCTGCAATGGTCATGATGGAGCCATCCATAAAGGTTTCAACTTCGTAATGTTCCTGGGCAGGGATATAGAGGTCGTCCTCCCTCTTTTCCATCCGGATACCCATCCTGCGGAAAACATCGGGGATCATGCCCAGTTGATCGTAATTTACATTCTTTACGGTAATTTCGGAACCTGTCATGGCAGCCAGACCGATAAAGCTGCCCACTTCGATCATATCCGACAGCAGGGTGTGCCGGCATCCTGTCAGTTTTCCGACTCCTTCGATTTTCAGGAGGTTGGAACCTATTCCCTGAATGTCAGCTCCCATGGAGACCAGCATCTTGCAAAGCTGGGAGATATAGGGTTCGCAGGCCGCATTAAATATTGTTGTAATTCCCTTAGCCATGACGGCAGCCATCAGGATATTGGCGGTACCGGTAACCGATGCCTCATCGAGCAGCATGTAGGATCCTGTCAATTCAGGAGCTGTGACGCTGAATAGCTGTTCCTGCAGATAGTATTCAAATTTGGCGCCCAGCTTCTGCAGCCCGAGGAAGTGGGTATCAAGCCGGCGGCGGCCGATTTTATCTCCTCCGGGAATATACACAAAGCCCTTGCCATACCTGGCCAGCATGGGGCCCAGGATCATGATCGACCCTCTCAGGCTGCCCGCTTTATCACGAAAATCTTTGGTTTTCAAATAGGTGAAGTCGATCTCTCCCGCTTCGAAGGTGAAGGTCGACCGGGCGGGATTTGTTACCTTTACCCCGAGGGCCTGCAGCAATTCAATAAGCTTGTTGACGTCACGGATATCGGGAATATTGTCGATTGTGACTTTATCAGCGGTCAGAAGAGATGCGCAGATGACCTGGAGGGCCTCGTTTTTAGCGCCCTGCGGTGTTATTTCACCCTGTAATTTCTTTCCTCCGATGATTTCAAAGGAACTCATTGGGGTTTATTCCGTCCGCGTTGGTTGACGAAATTCGGCTTGACAAATGCCTGCTGTTTGTTGAAGTTGCGGTCGGGACCCGTGCGGAAGGGTTTCCGTTTCTGATTCTGCGCAAGGATATCGTTGGTGTGGGTGAAGCGGAAATCCTGGTTTAGCTTAAGCTGGTCTTTCGACAAAATAGCCAGGTGTTTTTCAATGAGTTCATCTGCCACCGATTCGCGGTTCCAGTTCAGGTACGATTTCTTCATGTGGTTGGCAATCGCATTGACCAGCGCGTCTTTTTCAATTCCATCTTCGTAGGCAGCGGCCTTTTCGATCATCAGGGCGATGTTCTTGCCATAATGTTTGAATTCGATCTCCTTGTCATGATAGGAGAGATGTTCAGGTTTTGTGCTGAGCGACAAGGGGGGAGGCGGGGGGTAAGGGGCATCCACATCCAGCTTGAAATCAGCAATAATGAACAGGTGATCCCACAATTTATGCTTGTAATCGCCCGATTCCTTAACGGTAGGGTTCAGCTGAGCCATTACGTTCAC
>CAIYQH010000193.1 GCA_903928285.1 uncultured Bacteroidales bacterium | reverse complement strand
GGAAAAACATTGGCCTGCTCGGGCAGGAAAACCCCCCCTGAGTCAACCAGGTAGACGCACGGAAGCCGGTTTTCCATGGCGATTTCCTGTGCCCTGACATGTTTTTTAATCGTCTCCTTGATATAGGTACCCCCCTTCACCGTTGCGTCGTTGGCGATAATCATCACCTCCTTGCCGTGAATCACACCGATCCCTGTAACGATCCCTGCGGAGGGAAAGCCGTTGTCGTACAAACCGAAGGCAGCCAGCGCCGATAGTTCAATAAAGGGAGTGTTGGGGTCAACCAGCAGGTCGATCCGTTCGCGAACCAGCAGCTTTCCGCGTTCCTTGTGACGTAAAACTGCCTGCTCAGGCCCGCCCTTCTTAATGTCGCCAAGGGTTTCCCTGAAACGGACGAGCAATTTCATGTATTCATCCCGCGAACGTATAAATTCCGGGTTTCGGGTGTCGATTTTACTTGCTATTCGGAACATGGGGAGATTCAGATTGCCGGTTAAAATTCTGGCCTACTAAATTAAGAATAATTCTAAATTGCACAAACTATTTCTGAAATATCGGGGTTACTTTTGCGTTCTTTAAGGGAAAGTCCTTCCGGAATACCATAAGGCTGTCATTAACTCCTTCGGATCTTTAATGTTTGGGGGTTAACAGGCTGAAGAACAATCACCAAAGGAACGGGCATGGACTGAGAGAAATAGACAATGATGAGGAACACCAGTACTACTGAGGAATATCCGGAAGTTACGCTTGAACAGCTGCTCGGTTACGAGGAGTTGCAGGGGGAGAGGACCACGCTGCGGAAAGCCTTCGCGGTGATGCTGAACCAGTCGGAAAGAGACCAGGAGCCGGGATATGCCGGGATGGTGCTGGAAACCTCGCAGATCATCCTGGAGGAGATGGGGCTTGGCCGTGAATCGGTGAAGTGCGTGATGCTGAAAAACGTCGTCGATAAGGGGGTGCTGACTCCTGAACAAATAGAGGCCGATTATGGGAAGCAGGTATTGGCGCTGATCGGGGGAATCCACAAACTCGAACGGATCGACACCTCCAAATATGACACCAACAAGGAGAATTTTATTGGTCTGATGGTAACGCTCTCCGACGACATCCGGGTGCTGCTCATCCGGCTTGGGATGCGGCTCTACGATATGCGTCACCTGTCGGATTATCCTGAAGAAAAACAGAAGCTGATTGCAGGTGAAACCCAGGCCCTTTTTATTCCTATTGCCCACAGGCTTGGACTTTATAAGATAAAAAACGAGCTGGAGGAGCGGGTGATGCGGTTCCTCGATCCGCAGACCTATGCATTGATCGATCAGAAACTCCGTGAAACCCAGGCCGACCGTGACCATTACACAGATGATTTCATAAAACCCATCCGGGAGCGCCTTTCGGAACACGGGTTTGATTGTGAGTTGAAGAGCAGGGTAAAATCCATCCCCTCCATCCGTCGCAAGATGATCACACAGAAGGTTGATTTTGAAAAAGTGTACGATCTCTTTGCCATCCGGATCATTCTTAACAGGAATGTTGAAAATGATGCCGCCGACTGTTGGAAGATCTACTCGCTGGTGACCGATATCTATACGCCAAACCCGCGCCGGTTGCGCGACTGGATCTCCTTTCCTAAGCCAACAGGTTATGAGTCGCTTCATACAACAGTCATTGGTCACGATGGCCGCTGGGTGGAGGTACAGATCCGCACAAGGCGGATGGATGAGATTGCGGAGAAGGGATTTGCTGCCCACTGGAAATATAAGTCGGGAGGGAAAACGGAGGCGAAGGCCGACCTGTATGCAGGCATCCGTGAATTGCTGGAAAAAACGGCCAACAGGTCGCTCGAGCGTTCGGTCAGCCGTGAGAAGAAAGAGCTGTACACCGATGAGATCTTCATCTTTACCCCCAAGGGTGATTTAAAAAAACTCAAGTCAGGCTATACCATCCTCGATTTTGCGTTCGAGATCCATTCCGAGGTCGGCTCCACCTGTACCGGTGCCATCGTTAACGGGAAGATGGTGCCGCTCAAACATATCCTTGAGAACGGTGATACCGTGAAAATCATTACTTCGAAATCGCAGAAACCCAATCCCGGCTGGCTTGACATAGTGAAGAGCCCGCGCAACCTGGCCCGTATCAAGCATGCGCTGAAGATGGAGGCTTATAAAGAGTCGGAGGTGGGGAAGGAAATCATTAAAAACAAGATGACCCAGCTTGGTTTTGAATTTGTGGATGTTCAGATCAACAAGCTGGTCGCCTATTTTGGATGTGAGAGCATCCTGGATCTTTACCAGCGGTTCGGTGAGGGCAAGGCTGACCTGAGCAAGATCAAAAAGGCATTGCTGGCGCCCGATCCGGGTGCTCTGCCAGTACCAGTGAAAGAAGAGACCTTCCCGGAGCGGATTTCAGGGGTGATGGCCGGTAAGGAGGATTATGTGATCATCGATCCGCAAATCAAGTCGCTGCATTATGAATTTGCCAAATGTTGCAAACCGGTACCCGGCGGACCGATCTTTGCCTTTGTGAGTATATTACAGGGCATCAAAATTCACCGCACTACCTGCCCCAACGCCAGGCAGATGGTAACGCATTATCCTTACCGAATCCTGGAGGCACGCTGGAAACCGCCCACTTCATAACTCCGGACACAGGCCGGGGGGCCAGATATATTAGAGAAAAACGTACTTTTGCAACCAATCAAACAGTTCCCTACCACCAATGAACACCAGCCTGGTCATCGAAGTATGCAACGTCCACAAGTCTTTTAAGACGGTGCAGGCGGTCAGGGGAATCGATCTGAAGATAGCGCCCGGACAGTTTGTTGCCTTACTGGGGCCTAATGGAGCCGGTAAAACCACCCTGGTCGAGATGATCGAAGGGATCCAGGAACCTGACGAGGGCGACATCTTCATCATGGGTAAAACCTGGAAGGGGAATGAAGATTTTCTCCGTCGCATCATCGGACTATCGCTTCAGGAAACCCATTTTATCGACAAACTCAATGTTTGGGAAACGCTGCGGCTTTTTGCCAGTTTTTTCGGGATCGGAAGCGATCGGTGTGAAGAAGTCATCCGGCTCATCGCACTGGAAGAAAAGCGTAAATCGTGGGTGGTGAACCTCTCGGGTGGTCAGCGTCAAAGACTTGCCCTGGGAATTTCACTGCTGAACAAACCGAAGATTCTGCTGCTCGATGAGCCCACCACCGGGCTTGACCCCAATGCCCGGCGCGAGATATGGTCCATCCTGCGCAAATTGAAGGACGAATCACAGACCTCCCTGATCCTGACGACCCATTATATGGAGGAGGCTGAGCAATTGTGCGATTATATCGTGATCATCGATCACGGGAAGATACTCAAGGAGGGATCGCTTACCACCCTGCTGGGCGAAATCAGGGATATACCGCTGAAACCGGTTGAACCAAGATCGATCACGCTGGATGATCTTTTTGCCTCACTAACCGGCCGCCACCTGCATGATTAAACGCATCTCGAATAACCAGCTTTACCAGCTTATCCTGGCCAATATCAGGGAGCTGATCCGCGAGCCGGGGGTGCTCTTCTGGGGTATTGTTTTCCCGATCCTGATGTCGCTCGGACTGGGTATTGCTTTTACCAAGAAAAAGGATGTCGTTACCGTCATTGCCATGGCAAGGCCTGGTGCAGGGAAGGTATTCGCAGGGGATACCTCGCCGATTATAATTCATTTTCTGCAGGCGAAAAAATCCATTTGTGCAAGGGAGCAGGACGGCTCAATAAGCTACAAGCTCACGATGCCGGATGACAAACTGGGCAACACCACCTTTATTTTCAGGGGGATGTTGTGGCAGCAGGCGATGATCCTGGTCAAGCGCGGCAATATTAACCTGATCCTGGATGAGAAAAACGGGGAGGTGCTTTATCATTTTGATCCCATGAATCCTGATGCCCAGCTCACCTACCTGAAACTAAACCGGCTGTTTCATTCTGAGGAGGCGGCGGTTCAGGAAACCAACAGGGAGGTTGCCCCGCTGACTGTAGGGGGCACGCGTTACATCGACTTCCTGGTGCCCGGACTGATTGCCATGGGCGTGATGATGTCGTGCATGTGGGGGGTAAGTTATGCTATTATTGAACGCAGGTCGAAAAAACTGCTACGCCGGATGGTGGCAACACCGATGCGGAGGTCGAGTTTCCTGATTGCGCTGATCACCGTTCGCGTGCTGATGAACTTTGTTGAGGCAGGGCTCCTTTTCCTGGCTGCATTCCTGGCCTTCCATACTACCATCCAGGGAAATCCTGCGGCTCTGCTGGCGCTTTTTCTCGCGGGAAACTTCGCCTTTGCAGGTATTTCGATCTTTATCTCCTCCCATACGGCCAAGACCGAAATCGGCAACGGGCTGATCAACGCGCTGAGCATGCCGATGATGGTGCTTTCAGGTGTGTTTTTCAGCTATCACAACTTCCCGGAATGGAGTATCCCTGTAATCCAAAAATTCCCGCTGACCATGATGGCCGACGGGATCAGGAGCATATTCATTGAAGGGGCCGGCTTTGCCGAGATGTCCATGCCGATTATCATTCTCTCGTCAGTCGGCATTGTCTTTTTTGCCGCCGGCATGAAGATCTTCAGGTGGCATTGAGGATCAAGTGGTATTTACGGGGTCAGGGATTTCGCATCTCGCATTTCAGATTTCGCATTTCAGATTTCACATCTCATATTCAATAACTTACCAACTAACCCTTCCCTTTTATTCCCCATCCCTGATTAACTGCAAAAAAGAACGTACACGATTGAATATCAGGACAAATTAAAAATTATCGACCATCTGATTGAAAGAACCATTCAGATGCTTGATATTGCCAAAACGAAGGAAATCTCTTCGGTTGTTGAACCACTGGTGAGATTGTTTAATGCGATAAAATCAAAGATGAAGATAAAAATTGGCGGGAAAAAATGTGAAATGTGAAATGTGAATTTTATGCTTTGCTAAATTCACCCTGGAAATTGCTGCTGAACCGACTTTATCGGCATGGATTTTAAAAATCCAAGGGGGCTGAAAGCGAAAGAGGCTGTCTCACGTTGTGAAACAGCCTCTAAGATTAAAATCGTTTTCGGTTAAGCTTATACCAGTTTAACATTTACAGCATTTAATCCTTTTTTACCTTCGGTCAGGTCGAATGTTACTTCGTCATTTTCCCGGATACGGTCAATTAAACCAGAGGCATGAACGAAATATTCTTTGCCTGTCTCGGAGTCCATAATAAATCCAAATCCTTTTGACTCATTAAAGAATTTTACTTTTCCATTTTTCATAATAATAATCGAATTAAAAATAATATCCGCAAAGGTAGATATAAAAATTATAAGATCAAACAAATAAATAAAAAAATATTTTTCAGCATTATTTTTTCCTGAATCCACCCTTACGGAAAGCTCCTTTATGTTTTTTCGGGTCAAAGGCGGGGCCCTCTCCCAGTTGCACGGGAATGGCGCCTTTATAGATCGATTTGCCAAGCAGGGTTTCGATGGTGGCGAATTTTCCCTGGTCTTTTTCGTTGATCAGCGTGATGGCGGCGCCTTTGGCCTGTGCCCGCGCGGTTCGGCCGATGCGGTGGATATAGTCTTCGCCGTCGTTGGGAACGTCGAAATTGATTACCATGTCGATATCTTCAATATCGATGCCACGGGAAACGATGTCGGTGGCTACCAGGATGTTGAGTTCCTTACTCCTGAATTTGTTCAGCACTTTCTCCCTTTCCGACTGGTCGAGGTCGGAATGGATCTCCTCTGCATTCAGCCTGAGTTTCTTCAGGGAGGCGCTGAGTTGTTTGGTAGCGCTTTTGGTGGAGCAGAAGATCAGGATACTTCTTAATTTGAGATCCTTCAGCAGGTACTGGACCAGTGGGATTTTCTGGGTGTCATACACCACGTAGGCCATCTGTAGGATGTTTTCGGCAGGTTTTGACGGGGCGATGTTGATTTCCACGGGATCCTGGAGGATCTTCCGTGCCAGTTCGCGCATGTCTTTGGGCATGGTGGCGGTAAAGCAGAGTGTCTGGCGCTCCTTGGGAACGAACGACATGATCTTCAGGATGTCGTCGTAAAAGCCCATATCGAGCATGCGGTCGGCCTCATCGAGGATCAGGTAGCGCAGTTTGGAGAGGTTCACATAGCCCATGTTCAGGTGGGCGATCATCCTGCCGGGGGTGCAGATGACCATATCGGCCCCGTTGGCAAGCGCCTGGCGTTCCCGCGAAAAGGAGGCCCCGTCGGTACCGCCATAGACCGGGATGGAACTCACCGGCGTGAAGTAGGAGAGTCCCTCCATGTGCTGGTCGATCTGCTGCGCCAGTTCGCGCGTGGGAACGATCACCAGCGCCTTGATGGCATCATCGTGTGGTATCGTGATGATCTTCTGGATGATCGGCAGCAGGAATGCCGCTGTTTTTCCGGTGCCTGTCTGGGCTGAACCGATCAGGTCCCTGCCTGCCAGGATAGCCGGTATAGCCTGTTCCTGGATTGGGGTTGCGTTTTCATACCCCAGCGCATCAATGCCTTCAAGCAAACGCGCCTCAAAATCAAAATCGTGAAATGTCAAAGTATAGGATTATTGTGCAAAGGTAGTCATTTTTTGCGGAACTCACTCAGTACACCGCCACCACCCTGCTGGCAACTTCCCCGAACTGGATTATTCACAGGCTTTTCAGATTATTTCCTGATAATTTTAAATGGATGCGCCTCCGTATTAAAGACCACTTTGTTCAGGTCGAGGGTGTTTTCGGGGGCAAAGAGCAGGTAGCTGTATTTGAGGGTTTCTGCAAAAAAGAAACTTTCCATCGAGTCGGCCTTTTCCAGGGTCTTCACGTTTTTCATTCCGGCAAAGCCGGCATCAGTCTTACATTTTTCGAGGATGTCGCGGATCATCCTTTGTCCCATCAGCAGGTACTGCTGGCTATGGGTTTTCCGGTAAAGGTAAAAGCAGCTTTCAATATTCTCGGGTCGGAGAGGGTATTCGGGGTAGAGCAGCGAATCGTTCCTGAAGTTGAACTCCTCCGGTTCGAGGTTGAAGGTGGTCCACATGTGGAAGTTGCCCTTCTGGATCCGGGATGCTGTGGCCGTATCGCCCGAGAGGGCCAGCACCCCGGCATAAAAGGCATCCAGGGCACCGTACAGCGAATGGGTCTCCCTGCCCGACCGCATATCTACACGCGTAAAATAACTGCCCGAAGGCACCTCTGTGAGGAGGTACTTTTTAATCGCCTTATTGTGGATTTCCCAGGCCTGTTTGCAGTCGGTGTCGCCGAACAGCAGCCATGCCTTGAAAAGGTATTCGTAGTAGGAGTCAATCCTGGCGCCGATCTGACTTTCGCTGTTTTTCCAGTCGCCCGTGATAATATTGATGGTGGTTCCCACCAGGTCGATGTCGCTGCGCCGCCGGTAGACTTCAAAAGCGGCTTTTTTGGCAGTCCTGTAATAGATGGAATCGTGGGTGTAGGCAGTGAGTTTCCCGAATTCGAGCAGGTAGGTGCCGATTTCGGCGGGGTTGCTGATCGAATCGCGGGTTTTGGCGGTTCTCAGGTTGACATAGCGCCAGGGCATGCCGGTTGGCGATTTGAATGCCGGCAGCAGCCGCATGCCAAGTTCTTTGGCCAGCGCGATCATCCGCTTGTCGCCCGACAGTTCGTAGGCCGAGATAAGCCCGCCCAGCAGGCGGATGTTGACCTCGAAGAGCTGGACCTCCTGGTTGACATTGAAGTTCATCCCGGCAGCCACCATCTCCCGCGCCTCGTTTGCCTCCTCTTTCATCCCGAGGAGGTAAAAGGTGTCGAAGGCATCGAGCGGGGTCATCAGGAAGGAGACACCATACCAGTTTTTTCCCTTTTTCGAGATTGGGCTTAGGGCATCGTAGCCTCCGGCATATTTTTTATAGCCGTTCCATGCGTAGTGGCAGGCCGCTCTGATCCGGGAACATTGGGCCTCCTTTTGCTGGGGGCTGAAGGTTTTCTGGGCATTAAGGGTGAGGGAAAATCCCATGACGAGGGTGATCATCAGGGGCAGTAGGGGTTTTGTTATCATCCTGTCATTTTTTTGGTTTCCATAAGACCCATGATGGTCCCGGTAATTTCATCCAAAGATAGTGAACTGCAGTTAATGGTAATATCAAAGAGACAGGGATTCACTTTTTCGCCGGTCATCAGTTCGATCAGGGCCGACCGTTTTTTATCCATTTCATCGACCAGGCGGGAGGCCTCGCCGATATTCAGGCGTCTTGAGTTGCATACCTGGGTGATGCGCCATTCACTCGGCGCCTGCAGGCGGACATGAAGGGTGTTGGGGCGATGCCCCCACCACCTCCTTGTTGATGAAACGCCAGATTCCGGGTTCCCCGTTGACGGTGCGCCGGTTCAGTTTCCCGGTAAGTTGCTGGGCGATGAGTTTCGAAGGACAACCGAATTCGCGGGAGATGGTTACCACAGGTCCTGGGCCCGAAGGGGTTGTAGCGCCCCGCCCGGCAAAGGCACGGTCCATGTATTCACGCAGTAAATTTTCCATACAAACCTCCTTTCAAAAGTAGTACTAATACAAAGATAGTGAAAAGATGGTCGAAATCGAAGGGCCGGCGCGACCTTTCTCAAAAAGGATGCCGGAGGATGTTCATTTTCCTGTTGTTCAGGGCTTCCGGGGCCATTTTTCAACAGGGTGATGAAAATTGTTGAAAAAAAATCACTTTTCCGCATTACCGTTTAGATGCAGAACCGATTAATGTATAGGGCCGGTAATAGGACCGTGAAGTTAATTCAATAAGTTGTCACATTTTTAATACGAAAAACCATGCAACGTAAAAATGAAAATGTCAGAAAAATGGTTCCCGGCAGAAATACCGGTAACGTGTATTTGACCCGTGACGGGTTTATCAGAAAGATCCCCGATATATCGAGCAGGATCACGTCAGAACAGCAGACTACTCAGGATCAACAGTCTTATTATGCGTTGGTCTATTGCGTTTTGGTGATGATTTGTCCAAAGTTATTTGACTTTTACAGGAGATTCCTGAACCGGATGAAGACCAGGGATGACAATGTTATGCTGGATGTTTGGCAGATTGCCGTCATGGATTATATGGCTCCCCCTGAAATTCTGGAGGTGAAAATGGGCAGGACACCGGAACACCTCCCTGAGTTACTGATCAATGCCAGGGATGTCCTCTATCCACCGGTAGTAATGGAAAGTTTCATAGGTCCGGGGTATGAGCCGATGGATGAGGATCAGCCCACCCAGCTAATGGCCGACAATCTTTTTCATTACACGATCAAAGATTCTGATCTGCTTCATCCGGGGATCTTGCTATATGTGGAGGCCAAAGATAAACCGGGGAATTTCACTGAAAGGGAATTTGATATGGGGACTTTGGAGTGGGTGTAAAATCATTCTTTACCTATCTTCGATCCATTTCCTGTTGATTTTGATTTCCCGGGGGCATCCCCTGATCCTCTTTATTTTACCATCCTGAAGGTTATGTGCGCCGGGCCGGTTACCTCCCGGGCCTTGCCGGCAGTACCCTTCAACAGGATGGTTTAGAGTATCGCGATATCTCATCCGGAAAAAAAGAGGTTGTTTTGTGAAGAAAAAAAATTGTAAATTTGCAGTCCTGCAGCCGGGGAATATTCAGGCGGCAGGCATTAGCAGATTTTTTTTGACTTAATTCGGGATGTAGCGCAGTTGGCTAGCGCACCACGTTCGGGACGTGGGGGTCGGAAGTTCGAGTCTTCTCATCCCGACTTAACTATCAGATTATCAGTGAGTTATAGAGATTATAAGCCCAAAGTGAAATCTCGGTAAAGGCTGAAAATCAGACAAAAACCCTCAATTCTTACAGCGGAAGCGGTGATGGATTGAGGGTTTTTATTTAACTCTCAAAATGCACTTTTGAGGGACTTCTTTGCCACATTCGTTACCCCGCTTTGGTTACTCAACCCAGACATATTAATAAAAAAAACGTCATGGGAAAAAGCTACCAAACCTTCTCCGTCCTATTCTACGTTAAAAAGAACTGGCGTGGTAAAAGTCGTATGGGTTTTCCCCCGCCATAACATTTTTGGATATTTCTTCCGTCTATACCGTTTTATACCGGATATTTGCAAACTAAAACCCCGACCGGTATCAAAGGGTCGCAGGAAATCAGGCACAGGTATGAAAAAATTTCTAACGGTATTGGCGGTTTGTGCCCTGGCCCTGGCAGGGTATGGACAAACGGCCGAAGAGTGCGTCGCACAGGGGATGGCAAAACGGGCGCAGAAGGATTTCAAGGGCGCCATTGCCGACTTTACACGGGCCATAGACCTGAACCCGAAATATGCCGAGGCCTTTTACAACAGGGGCCTCGACAAGAGCAACACCCTCGACTACCAGGGGGCCATTGCCGACTTTACAAAGGCAATTTCACTGAACTCAAAATACGCACTGGCATACTACGACCGGGGGATCAGCAAAAGTAACCTGTTCGACGACAAGGGCGCGGTAGCCGATTTTACAAAATCGATTAACCTCGAGCCCAACGAGGCTGCCTACCAGGCAAGGGGTGTTTCAAAAAGTTCACTAAAAGATTACAAGGGCGCCATCGCCGACTTTACGCAGGTGATCGCCCTGAACCCGGCCAACCCCGGCGCCTTTTTCTTACGGGGTAATGCAAAGGGTGCGATGAAGGATTTTACGGGTGCGATCGAAGATTATACCCGTGTTATCAGGCTGAATCCTAAATTCAGGGACGCCTGGTTCAACCGGGGGATCGCCTCATTCGAGGCGGGGGATAAATCAGGGGGATGCAGGGACCTTGGCAAAGCCAAAGAACTGGGGGTGAAAGAGGCCTTTGAAATGATCAAACGATATTGCCGGTAACCAATTGGTCAGTATCCCCTTCATCCTTATCCTGACCCAAACAGAGGTGCTGAAATATTAAACAGTTTAATCCGTTCTCTTTCGATACTTTTAACATCCTTATGGATCAGAGTTAAGGTCCTTGCAATAAGATGCAAATGAGTAAGGAAATGCGGATGGTGCCGTGATAAGGAGATTATTTATGCTGCAACTATGAATTCGCCGAATGTCCAGCCATCTGGAGAACTTGATTTCACCTACATTTTTGATATTTCGCCCGGATTGATCTTTATCCTGGATAAGGAAAATAATATCCTGAAAGTAAACCGGGAATTGGCAAGCCGGTTGAACACCACACCTGAAAAACTCACAGGCACAAAGTGTTTCCTGTGTATGCACCTTTCGGATCAGCCGGCGGCCGGTTGTATTATGCCCGTTATGTTGCAGGATGGACAGGAACATACGGCCGAAATGTTTGTCTCAAATCTGAACGGATGGTTCACCATTACCGTAAAACCCCTGTTTGATCGTGCCGGGAATGTCACAGGTTCGATGCACATTGCATACGATATATCTGAACTGAAAGCCAGCGAAGAGGCGCTCAGGAAAAGTGAGGACCGTTATAAGAAAGCCCAGGAAGTTGGTCACGTCGGCAGTTGGGAATACAGTTTGGATGAGAAGGTTTTCTGGTGTTCGGAGGAGGGGAAGAAGATTTTTGGTCTCGACCTGGAAACCAACCACTTTACAGCTGGCCAGTTGCTGCGGAGGGTGGTGGAAAAGGAACGTGTTTCGCAGGCCTTGATTGCCCTGGTTGAACGATACGAACCCTATGATATCGAGTTTGATATAACCACCAGCGATCGGCTTGTCAGGAAAACCATCAACTCGGTGGCGGAACTCATCAGGGACAAAAATGGAAACCCGGCAAGGGTGACAGGCGTTCTTCGCGATATCACCGGGAGCAAAGGCGTAGAAAAGGCGCTCCGTGAGGAACAATACCTCTTATCGGCCCTGATGGACAATATACCCGACCATATCTATTTTAAAGATTTGGAAAGCAGGTTTTTCAGGAACAACAGGGCCCATGTGGAATCATTCGGTCTCACCGATCCGAAAGAGCTGATCGGAAAATCGGATTTTGATTTTTTCGTCAGGGATGGCGCTCTCTTGCAGTTCAACGACGAACAGGAGATCATCCGGACCGGCTTGTCTGTCAACAAGGAGGAATGTACCATCCGCAATGATGAAAGCGTAAACTGGTACCATGTCACAAAGATGCCCCTGCGGAATGTCGACGGGAAGATCATCGGCACCTTCGGTATCTCGCGGGATATCACCAGCCGTAAAAAGATAGAGGAGGAGCTGGGATTGAAAAATGAACAACTGTTGAAAACCAATGCAGAAAAGGATAAATTCTTCTCCATCATTGCCCACGATTTACGCAGCCCGTTCAACAGTTTCCTCGGATTTACCCGCATGATGGTCGAAGACCTGCCCTCCCTGCGGCTTGATGAGATTCAGACTATTGCATTGACGATGCAGAAATCGGCTACCAACCTTTACAACCTGCTCGAAAATTTATTGGAATGGTCAAGGTTGCAAAGGGGAATCACCTCCTTCAACCCTGTCAGGTTTATCGGGAAACCAGTGATTGTTGAAAACATGCAGCTTATCCAGGAATCGGCTATTAAAAAAGGCGTCATGCTGGTCCTTGAGATTCCTGACAATCTGAGGATCTTCGCTGACGAAAACATGCTTGGCGGGATCGTCAGGAACCTTGTCACCAATGCGGTTAAGTTTACCCGCAGGGGAGGTGTTGTTACCGTCAGGGCAAACAGGGTCCCAAACCGGGGGGTTATGTTCAGTGTGACCGACACCGGCATCGGGATGACCCGGGAAATGATAGGGAACCTGTTCAAACTGGATGTTAACACCAGCAGGCAGGGAACCGACCATGAATCGAGTTCAGGGCTGGGACTGCTGATCTGCAAGGAGTTTATCGAAAAGCACCTGGGGGAAATGAACATTGAAAGCGTTGCAGGCAAAGGAAGCGTGTTCTCGTTTATGTTGCCTGATCCTCCTGAATCCCATCCCATTCCTTAAAGAAATGTTCCAGGTACAGCTCCATAAAACGGTGTCTCTCCTCCGCCATTTTCTTTCCGGTCGACGTATTCATTCTCTCTTTTAGCAGGAGCAGCTTTTCATAAAAATGGTTGATCGTGGGGGCGGTGCTCTTCTGGTATTGTTCCGGGGTCAACCCCGTCGCAGGTTTGATGGCAGGATTATACATCTCGCGCCCCCTGAAGCCGCCGTAATTAAATGCACGGGCAATCCCGATGGCGCCGATGGCATCGAGCCTGTCGGCATCCTGGACCACCGCCATTTCGGGCGAGAAGAACTGCCTGGTATAATTGCCTCCCCTGAAGGAGATGTTCGTCATGATATTGGCGACATGGCTGATAATCTCTTCACTGACGGAGAGACTTTGCAGGTAAGTCCGCGCCTTTTCAACCCCAACCGTTTCATCGCCACCGGTAAATTTATGATCTGCAATGTCGTGCAGCAGCGCCCCCAGCTCCGTTACGAAGAGGTCGACAGGTTCCGACCGGGCAATGGTACGGGCGTTGTTCAGCACACGTTCAATATGCCACCAGTCGTGCCCTCCCTCGGCATGCTGAAGTTCCGATTTGACAAAGGTGATGGTTTGCAGGATAATTTCCCGGTCTGTCATGTAGGTTGTATTAACGCTCCGGCATGGCTGACTATGCAGCGCTTCCGTCGTGAGCAGCGGTGATGTCAACCGAAACAAAAAGATACTCTTTGGTGCCGGTATTGACATATCCAATGAATCCCAGGCGCAAAGATAATTTGTTACAGACAAAATCCCGGTGGCAGGCCTCAAAAAACATAATATTTTCCTTATCCATTCCCGGAAGGAAAGGAAAGATAATTTGTTTGTTTAGCCGGTAACATGCGAACCATCGCAGTTATAACATCTTTTATCATGGACACAAACAGGATTCCCGCAAACAGGGCAGACCCACCGGCTGTTTTCGGATTTCATAAAACTTCCCAAATCTGAATCCCTGATTTTATTCAGATTATCTACCATGCTCATGGAGTATTTGGTGCGGTAACGTTTGTCCACTTGCCGGAGCCTGGCACAGGGATATTTCTTACAGTCGTAACAGAACTGCGATTCCCCTCTTTCAGGGCACATTTTTATGCTGCAAACCAGGCAATGCCTTGGTTTAAAGGGGGACTCGATGTTGCAGCCGGCACATTTGTTCCTGTATCGGAGATAAACCGTGCAGATGCCGCAATTCATGCCACACGGGGCGATCAGGACCGATGGAATGTCTGTTTGCAATGTCTGGCTGTTATTCCAATGTTGGTTCTGCAAAATACTAACCTTAAATCGCTGACAGGTTGACTTGTACTGGTGCAATCACAGGGTTCATGATCATCGGATGGAAATCAGACAGCTGGCTTTTGTGAAATGACCGACTCCATCAGTTCAACTGCATCCTGTACATAACGGGCACATGATTTTTGAAACAATCCAAGCTTTTGAATCTTCTCCAGATCACCTGGAACCGTCATGTCGAGACCCTGGAGCAACTCCTTACAGTTGAGGGTTCCATTCCGCTTACTAAATTCTGCCAGGAACTTGTTTGCCCGTTCATAGGTATCTGTAGTGGTGGAATATGGGTCGCCGGCCCCGCGTCCATAGTGTAACCCGATTACCATCAGGGCGCCTGTTACCACCCCACAGGTCAATTGCCTGCGGGCAATCCCCCCGCCAAAGGCGCAGCCCAGTTTGAGGCACTGCTCATCTGTTAATCCGTAATCCCGGCCGAAGGCGGTTAAAACAGACTGGGAACAATTATAACCGTTGGCAAACCATATCGAAGCTTCTTCTGATCTTGTCACAAATTCGGTTTTAGTTCGTTTAAGGTGAATTATGGGGGACGACAGAAAAAACGATGCCTCCCCATTTTATGCCATCAAAATTAATATTTACCTGAACAGGTTTCTTGGAATACAATTATTTTTTTGGTTGATGGTCGTATGAAGCTCAAATACCCCCTCCCGTAGTTTATTAACAATAACCGCCATACCTTCATTATTTGCATTGTTTGCATTGT
>CAIYQH010000192.1 GCA_903928285.1 uncultured Bacteroidales bacterium | reverse complement strand
GATCCCTACGAGGCATTTGCCCTTAGAAAGGATGGCACAACATTCCCTTGCATGTTACGCGGAAGGAGGATGTACTATAAGGGTCGAAATGTACGGGTTACCTCGTTGACCGACATCACCCAACAGAAAATGGCACAGGATGCGTTGCAGTTTCAAAATATCCTGCATAGTACAATGATTTCAAATATTTCAGACGTGATCGGGATCATGGGGATGGATGGTGTAATGAAATACAAAAGCCCCAACATCGAAAAGTACTTTGGCTGGAAACCCCAGGATCTGATCGGAACAGACGGTTGGTTGACCATTTACCCTGATGACCTTGACCGTATTCAAAAGGAATTTTCCGATCTCGTTAAAAATGACAAATCAGTAAAAACGGTAACATATCGTTACAAATGTAAAAATGGCAGTTATAAGCCGATCGAACTTACCGCAACCAATCTTGCGAACGATCCGGTTATTCAAGGTGTACTGCTGAATTACCATGATATTACAGAACGTGAAGAGGCAGAGAATTCCCTTCGGAGGAGTGAAGCCGAAAAGGCTGCCATAATCCGAGCAGTTCCCGATTTGATGTTTCGCATCCGTAGGGATGGAACATATCTGGATTACATGTCCACAGACCAAAACATGCTTTTTTTACCCAGGGAACAATTTCTCGGAAAAACCATCAGCCAGGTGCTGCCTCCTGATCTGGCCCTTCAAAGCATGGCTGCGATTGAAAAGGCATTTTATCATGAGGAAATGGCAGGTTATGAATATTCACTTACGGTTAATGGTAAACTAAGGTATTTCGAAAACAGGATTATTGTTTCCTCTGCCGATGAAGTGCTTTCGATTATCCGCGATATTACATATCGAAAAGAATCGGAAGCCGCCCTTGCGCGGCAAAGTGCTGCCTTCGAATCATTTGCACTTGCCATTATTATTACCGATATCAAAGGCATTATCCAGTGGGCAAATTCAGCCTTCACCAGGCTCACAGGATATCCGGCTAACGAGGCAATCGGGAAAACGCCGGGAGTTCTCGTAAAATCAGGGAAACAGGATAAGGATTTTTACAAGAGATTCTGGGATACGTTACTGAATAAGGAAGTATGGACAGGTGAACTGATAAACCGCCGGAAAGACGGCAGTCTTTATTATGAAGAACAAACCATCACGCCTGTTTTGGATTCGAAGGGCAATATCTCCAGTTTTATCAGCATCAAAATCGATATCACCGAACGAAAACGAATTGAACATGCATTGATTGTAGCAAAAATCGAAGCAGAGAAAGCCAATCAGGCTAAAAGCGAATTCCTTTCGCGCATGAGCCACGAACTGCGTACGCCCATGAATTCGATACTTGGGTTTGCTCAGTTAATGGAGATGGGTGAACTTAATCCAAAACAAAAGAAAAGTATCAAACACATTTTAAACGGTGGAAAGCATCTTCTCAATCTGATCAACGAGGTATTAGACATTTCGGGCATCGAAGCAGGCCGGGTTTCACTTTCATTTGTTCCTGTAGAGTTAGACAAAATTATCGGGGAAACAATTGATTATGTTCATCTATCGGCCAATACAATGAACGTAAAACTTGAATTGATAAACAGTGATCCTGACCGGCTTTTTGTCAAAGCCGACCATCACCGCTTACGGCAGGTGTTACTTAATTTAATCAACAATGCTGTAAAATACAACCGTAAAGGTGGTTCTGTCATGATCAAAACCGAATTACAGCCAGTTATAGCCCCGGCCATTGCTTTTGTAAGAATATCGGTGAGCGACACAGGGTC
>CAIYQH010000191.1 GCA_903928285.1 uncultured Bacteroidales bacterium | reverse complement strand
TATTAAGCTGAAGCCCTTTATTGACGAAGCCTCCCTTAAGGGCATGCAGGAGGAAATCAACAACAGCCACAGGCTCCTGATGAATCGCAGCGGAAAGGGAAATGACTACCTTGGATGGGTCGACCTGCCTTTGCACATAGATGCCCCGTTGGTTGACCGTATCATGTCAGATGCTGCGAAGATCAGGCAGATGGCTGAGATTTTCGTGGTGATTGGCATTGGTGGTTCCTACCTGGGATCGAGGGCCGTGATCGATGCCCTGGGAAACCCGTTTCAATCGCTCATGGGGGAGGGAGGATCTCCGCAAATAGTATATGCAGGTGAGAACCTGAGTGAGGACTACCATGCCCGGTTACTGGCATTGCTCGACAAAAAGGAATATGCTGTTGCCGTCATTTCCAAATCGGGAACCACCACCGAGCCTGCCATTGCCTTCAGGCTGATCCGGCAGCATGTGGAGGCCAGGTATGGAAAAGAGGGGGCCCGGAAGCGGATTTTTGCCATTACGGATGCATCCCGCGGAGCCCTGAAAAAACTTGCCGATGCCGAAGGTTATTCGAGTTATGTTATCCCCGATGATGTGGGGGGCCGGTACTCGGTACTCACCCCGGTAGGCTTGCTGCCCATTGCCGTAGCCGGGTTCGACATCCGACAGTTGCTGGATGGAGCTGCAAGGATGAGGGAAACGGCAGTCAAATCCGCCAGCTGTTCTGAAAATCCCTGTGCCCGCTATGCCGCCGTTCGGAATATCCTTTACCGGCAGGATAAACTGGTGGAGATCCTGGTTGCCTTTGAACCCAGCCTGCTCTTTATGATCGAATGGTGGAAACAACTTTACGGTGAAAGCGAAGGAAAAGAAAACATGGGGATATTCCCGGCCGGCGTAACCTTTACCAGCGACCTGCATTCCATGGGTCAATATATCCAGGAAGGCAGGCGGATGCTGTTCGAAACAGTCATTACCGTTGAAAGTCCGTTGAACCGGCTCTCCGTTCCAAATGATCCCGAAAATCTTGACGGACTTAATTTCATCTCCGGTAAACGGTTGTCGGAGGTCAACATGCAGGCCGAACTCGGAACCATGCTTGCCCATATCGACGGCGGCGTGCCCAATCTCCGGATCATCCTGCCGGCCATCAATGAATATTATCTGGGACAGCTCATCTATTTCTTTGAATTCGCCTGTGCCCTGAGCGGCTATACGCTGGGGGTGAATCCATTCGACCAGCCTGGCGTGGAGGCTTACAAGAAAAATATGTTTGCCCTGCTTGGCAAACCCGGATTCGAAAAGGAAACAGCTGAGTTACAGAAAAAACTGTTATCGTAACTCCCCGTCACGCATCACAGTTTGCTCAATCACCTCCGGAAAATACCGGTACTCCAGCTGATGGATCTTTCCGGCAAGCGATTCGGGGGTGTCGGCGGGGGAGACCGGGCAGCGTGCCTGGAAGATGATCCTGCCTTCATCGTAGTGTTCGTCCACAAAATGGATGGTGATCCCCGATTCGGGTTCGCGGGCTGCGATGACAGCTTCATGCACCTTCATCCCGTACATTCCCTTCCCGCCGAATTTCGGGAGCAGGGCGGGATGGATGTTGATGATCTTCCCCTGGTAGGCTTTCAGAACGTTTTGAGGGATCAGCCAGATAAATCCGGCCAGGATCAGAAAGTCGATCTGGTTTTTTTCCAGTAATTCCGGGACCCGGCTGGTTTCATAAAAATCGCTCCTGGTAAAGACTGTTGCAGGAACACCCAGGTTTTTCGCCCTGCTGAGTACAAAAGCCCCCGGGTTGTTACATAATATCATCCCGATCGTAACAGAAGGATTTCCCTCAAAATACTCGATGATCCGTTGGGCGTTGGAGCCGTTTCCCGAAGCAAAAATGGCTAATCGTAGCATCATAAACTGGCTGTAAAAAAACAAAAGTACAAAACCTGACTGATAAGTGTTAAACCTAACCAAATTTAGGAGAAAATTACTGATTTAAAATAAAAAGCAACAGGAACATTGTTAAACTGCGACCCTAACAGATTTTATAGATACCACGAAATCAGGACTGTAGTTTTTTAAACTGTTAAAAAATCATAAAATTTATTGGAGTGTAGAAAGAATATTCTTTTCTTTGCAGTCGTTAAACCAAAAAAGAAATTAACATGTCTGACATTGCAACAAAAGTAAAAGCTATCATCGTAGATAAGCTTGGTGTTGATGAAAGTGAAGTTACAATTGAAGCTAGCTTCACCAATGATCTTGGCGCTGACTCTCTTGACACCGTTGAACTGATCATGGAATTCGAAAAGGAATTCGATATTGCCATCCCTGACGATCAGGCTGAAAAGATCAGCACGGTTGGAGAAGCCATTGCCTATATCGAGAACAACACCAAATAAATTGGCCAGTATTGGCGAATCCTTGTTTGGATGTTTGT
>CAIYQH010000190.1 GCA_903928285.1 uncultured Bacteroidales bacterium | reverse complement strand
TTCCATGACTCCCTGATCATCATCACCATGTTCACCCTGTTCCACGGGCTGTTGCCATTCGGGATGGAGATCGACCAGTCGTTTATCGCCGCCATCCTGACCATCATCGGATATTCCATCATGGATACGGTTATCATCTTTGACAGAATCCGTGAATACAGGATCCTCTATCCGAAACGCGACCTGGCCGCCAATATCAACGGAGCCATCAACAGCACCCTTGGCCGTACGGTAAACACCTCCGGGGTTACCCTGGTTGTCTTGATCACCATCTTCATCTTCGGGGGTGAGGTTCTGCGCGGATTTACCTTCGCCCTGATCGTTGGGGTTATTTCAGGAACCTATTCTTCCGTATTCAATGCCACGCCTATCGCCTATGATATTCTGATGTGGCAGAAACGCCGCAGGGAGTTGAAAGAGCCGGAAACAAAAGGCAAAGGCAAATAAATATTATATCTCATTGAGGGAAAGGGCTGTCTCCGGTATCGGTGGCAGCCTTTTTTTTCGACTCTTCATCAGACTTTTCTCTATATTTGTACGTTCATTAAGCAATCCAAATTGCATTGATATGCGTTATCCTATTCTTTCCCTTTTGATATTGTTTTTCCTGGCAATCTCCCAGGGCTCCCATGCCCAGAATAAAATCACAAAAGCGGCCGATGATGCCTATGCTGACCAGATGTTCCTTCCTGCTTTGCAGAAATACCAGAAAGCCTATTCAAAGGTAAAGAACAACAAGGCGGAACGTGACCGTATCTCGCTGCGCATCGCTGAGTGCTACCGGATGATGAACAACACGAAGAAAGCCGAATCATCCTATAAACGTTTGGTTAACAATGCAAAATATATCAAGGATAATCCGAAGATATTACTGAATTATGCCGATATGCTGAAGGTCAACGGTAACTATGATGAGGCCATCAAGCAATACACTGCTTATAAAGAGAGTGGTCCCGCCGATCCGAGGGCCGATATCGGTATTGAAACCTGTACACAGGCAAAGGAATGGATTGCGAACCCGTCGAAATACGGGGTGAAATGGGAAAAAATGCTCAACTCCAAGGAGGATGATTTCGCTGCAGCCTATGCTGATAAAAAGTACATCTCCATCATCTTCACCTCCGACCGTAACGGTGCCAAGGGCCGTGCGGTGGATAACTGGACTGGGCTTGGTTTTTCCGACTTTTTCAATTCACGGATCGACCGCAAGGGTGACTGGAGCAAGCCGGTATTGGCCGATGCGGGGAATACGATCAATTCAAAGGCGAATGATGGCGTAGGGCAGTTCAACCAGCATTTCTCGTCGTTTTATTTCACACGTTGCTACAACAACCTGAAGGCGAAAAACGGGTGCAACATCTATAAGTCAAGCCGGCAGGGAACCACTACCTGGACCGAGCCTGAAAAGGTTGACCTGGGAGGAGATTCGACTACGATCATGGGGCATCCAAGTATCGCCAGTGACGAAACGATCTATTTTTCCGCCGATCTGATGGGCGGACATGGCGGAAAGGACATCTGGATGGCGCGGAAAGACAAGAAAACCGGCAAATATACCAAGACAAACCTAGGACCGGAGATCAACACCGCCGGCGATGAGCTTTTTCCCTTTATCCGTAACGACAGCATTTTATATTTTGCATCGAATGGTCTTCCCGGCATGGGTGGACTTGATATCTTCAAATCCACGTGGTCGAACGGAAAATGGAGTAAACCGGAGAACATGAAATACCCTATCAATTCCCCAGCGGATGATTTTGCCATCGTGTTTAACGGAGATGAAGCGGAACAGGGACTTTTCAGTTCAAACCGTCCCGGCGGAAAAGGGCGCGACGATATCTATTCATTCGTGATTCCCCCGGTTTACTTCACCCTGGAGGGGATTGTCACGGATGACAGAACCCTGCAGCCAATTGCCGGTGTAAAAGTCAAAATTTCGGGAACCAACGGCCGCTCCCTCGAAACCAAGAGTGATGAAAAGGGTCATTATGGCTTTAACAAGATGCAGATCGACAAAAACACCACCTACGATATTTTTGTGACCCGGAAGGATTATTTCAATGAAAAGGGCCGAGAAACCACGGTTGGCCTGGAAAAGAGCAAGGATCTCACCCGTAATTTCGTGTTGCGGCCGATCCCGAAGAAACCGGTAGTTCTGCCCGATATTCTCTACGATCTGGCCAAATGGGATCTCAAACCGCAATACCGCGACTCGCTTCAGGGGCTGATTGAAACCCTTGATGCCAATGAAACAATCGTTATTGAACTTGCGGCTCACACAGATACGCGCGACTCCGAGGAACGTAACGACATCCTCTCGCAGAAACGGGCGCAAAGCGTGGTGGATTACCTGATCTCCAGGGGAATCGACCCCGACCGCCTGGTGGCCAAGGGATATGGTGAACGCGTTCCGCGTATTCTCAACAAGGATGTAGAAAGGGAGGGCTATACTTTCAAAGCGGGCACCGTGCTGAATGATTCAATCATCAACCTGTTGCCAAACACCGCCGTGAAAGAGGCCGCCCACCAGATGAACCGCCGTACCGAGTTCTCCATCCTGAGAAATGACTTTGTACCTAAAACCAAAATCAGCAAGAATGTGCCGGTGCCGAAAGTAGAGGTTGTTGTCAAACCCGAAGAGAACAATGTAGCGGTTACAAAAACCAAGGAGGGACTGCTCACAGGGACCTGTTATGTGAACGGGTTCACCTCCTCCTTTACCTTTGACCTGAAGGAAAAAGAGTTGTTTATCTCTCCTGCTGAAACCATGAAACTTCTGAAAGAAGGGGTGATCGATAAAACCAGTTTTGAAGGGGATGCCACGAAGATCATTGGCGAAGGCAAAGTGGCCGATAAAGCCGTGTTTACCATCAAGGAGATCCGTATCGGAAAAAATACAGTGAACGACCTGAAAGTCACCGTCAATAAAAAGATGACCACCCTGCAATTCGGGGAAAACACGCTGCGGAAATTCGGGAAATTCAGTATTGATGAGGCCAGCGGCGAGATCATCTTCGAATGAACGATCCAACCCGATATGAACAGCGTGGCGTCTCCCCGTCGAAGGAGGATGTCCATGCTGCCATCCGGAATGTAGATAAGGGGCTGTTCCCGGGAGCATTCTGTAAAATCATCCCTGATATTCTCGGAGGCGACGCTGACTGGTGCAATATCATGCACGCCGATGGCGCCGGAACCAAATCATCCCTTGCCTACCTCTACTGGAAAGAAACCGGAGACCTGTCGGTATGGCGGGGCATTGCCCAGGATGCCATCGTAATGAACCTCGACGACCTGCTCTGCGTCGGCGCTACCGAAAACATCCTGATTTCCTCCACGATCGGCCGTAATAAAAATCTAATTCCCGGCGCGGTCATTTCGGAAATAATCAGCGGAACCGAAGAATTCCTGGCAGAAATGCGCGGACATGGCATTGGAATATGGTCAACAGGTGGCGAGACCGCCGACGTGGGCGACCTGGTGCGCACCATTATCGTTGATTCAACCGTTACCTGCAGGATGCCTCGCAACCAGGTGATCGACAACAGGTATATTTGCGCCGGGGATGTAATTGTCGGGCTTTCATCAACAGGTCAGGCAACCTATGAGAAGTTTTATAACGGGGGCATGGGCAGCAACGGCCTTACCTCAGCCCGCCATGATGTGTTGAACAACAGCTACATCGCCTCTTATCCTGAGAGTTTCGACAATGCGGTGCCCCAATCACTTGTTTATTCCGGGAGCAGGAATCTTACCGACCCTACCGGTATTCCCGGGGTGGATGTCGGGAAACTGATCCTCTCCCCTACGCGTACCTACGCGCCCGTTGTAAAAAAAATATTATCCCTTTGCCGCAACCAGGTTCACGGGATGGTTCACTGCAGCGGAGGCGGGCAAACCAAGGTTCTTCATTTTGTGAACAACCTGCACGTCATCAAGGACAACCTGTTCCCGGTACCCCCCCTTTTCAGGATGATACAGGAGGAATCAGCCACTCCATGGGCAGAAATGTTCAAAGTGTTCAACATGGGTCACCGGATGGAATTCTATGTGCCTGAAAATATTGCCAGCACCATTATTGAAATTGCAACAGAGTTTGACATCGATGCACAGATCGTGGGCCATTGTGAAGCTGCCGATGGTAAAATTCTTTCCATTCGTACAGGCAACGGCGATTTCCTTTACTAATTCAATTTCATTTCCCGATTTATTATTCTGTGCCATTTCGGGATTTTCCCGGCCGG
>CAIYQH010000189.1 GCA_903928285.1 uncultured Bacteroidales bacterium | reverse complement strand
GAAAGTTGAATTCCTGGCTGAACTAATCCGGAATATTAAAACCGGTATTGATTTTGAGCGCGAGCGGGAATTCATCCTGGAGGAACTCAGGAAAATTAATGAGGAACAGGAAAAATTCATTTTCAAATATCAACGGTCGACCAAGGAAAAAAACATCCTCTCTTCACTGCTGACCCGTACTTCGTTCGATCTGAAACAGGTTTCCAGCCGCCTGAGTGTCCGCGCCGAAGAGTTGTCGACTTTGCTCACCACCATCCCCGCCTATGTCTTTTTTAAAGATATACACCTGAATTACCTGATCGTTAACAAGGCTTTTTCAGATCTGGTGGGCATACCAGCAGGGGAGATCATCGGAAAGCATGCATCGGAGCTGTTCGGGATCCATAACAATGATGATTACAATGACAAGGAACGGCAGGTGATCCAATCCGGAATTGCCTTTTACGACATTGAAGAACAGGTTGAACGAAACCACCATCAATTCTGGGTCAATACCAATATGGCCCCGATCCGAAATACCGATAACGAGATCATCGGATTGATCGGAATTTCATGGGATATTACCGAACGAAAGCAACACGAGCAGGAATTGCGTACCGCCAAAGAACATGCCGAGGCCGGAACCATGGCTAAAAATGAATTTATTGCCAGTGTGTCGCATGAGTTCCGCACACCGATGGCAGGGATCCTCGGCCTTTCCGATATCCTGAAAAACACGACGCTCTCTGCGGAACAGATGGACCTGATGAAAGGGATCATCTCTTCGGCAGAGGGACTGCTGGTTTTAGTCGATGATGTACTTGACTTCTCCGCCATTGAAGCCGGGAAGATGAAGTTGGATGTTAAGCCATTCATACTTCAGCGGGTGCTTAACGAGATCTCCCTGGTGGTGAACCTGAAAACGAGGGAAAAACTGCTTGATTTTGAGATTACGATGCAGCCGGGCATCCCCGAAGTGCTCATCGGCGATGCCCTGCGCGTGCGGCAAATACTGCTTAACCTGTCGAATAATGCCGTCAAATTCACCGACAGGGGCTCTGTAAATATCCGTGTTTCCGTCATTGACAAGTCAGCAGGAAAGGTAACGCTGCGGTTTGAGGTCGCCGACTCGGGGATCGGCATCCCGGCAGAGGCAATTGATTCACTTTTCAAGGTCTTCTCCCGTATCAAGCAGGACAATTCAAAACTTACCTCAGGAACAGGGCTCGGCCTCTCTATCTGCAGGAAACTCACCGATCTGATGGGGGGCGAAATCGGTGTGCAAAGCAAGCCCGGATTGGGTTCGGTGTTTTGGTTTACCCTGCCATTTCAACTTCCTCCCCCGAAGGTTGAAAAACCAGGCCTTCAACCAGCCGCTCACCTTCAGCCATTTACAGGGTTGCACGTACTTGTTGCAGAGGATAACCCGATTAACCTTCGTATTGTTGACTTTCAGTTACGGAAAATGGGATTTTCGGTGGATCCTGTCATCAATGGGCAGGAGGCCTTTGATAAATTTTTGCAGAACCGCTATGACCTGATCATCCTTGACATCCAGATGCCGGTCATGGATGGTTACGAGGTCGCCAAAAAGATCAGGGAATCAGAATTGGTTACGGGAGGTCATACACCGGTAATTGCCCTGACAGCCAATGCCATGAAAGGCGACCGGGAACAATATCTTGCGGCAGGTATGGATGAATATGTGAGCAAACCCTTTACCCATGAATCGCTGCTCACCGCGATCAACAACCTTCTGAAATAATCTTCCCTCCTTCTTTCCGGGCTGTTACAGGTTTTCTGCTCGATTATCCGGATTTAAGTTTCCTGAAGCTGATCAGTTTCTTGGTTTTTTCATCATATAAGCGGAGGCTGAGGGTGCTGAAACTTTGCCTGACAGTCAGTGGTTTTATATTGCTGAACAGCGGGTTCTCCCGGTGACATCTCGACAATTTGTAATTGGGGATCATGGGGCTCAGATGATGGATGTGATGAAAGCCGATGTTGCCCGAAAAATATTGCAGGATCCTGGGGAGTTTATAATAGGAACTCCCCTCAAGCGCTACCTTCTGATAGTCCCATACCTCCTTTCTCGCCCAGTAGGGACGATCGAACTGGTGCTGGACATAAAACAGCCAGAAACCGAAGAAACCGGCAATGGAGATAACAGGCAACTGGATCATAATAAAGGCTTTCACCCCAATCAACAAACACAGGGAAGTGGCAAAGACAGCCAGTCCGGCATTTGTAAGATAGACACTTAGCCGGCCCCTTTTATCCATCCCCTTTTTCGTGAACCGGTTGCCGATAATGAATACAAAGGGCGCTCCGATTAAAAACATGGTGAGGGGATGCCGGTAAAACCGGTAGACGATTTTCCCCCATGGCGTGCTTTCCCTGTATTCCTCAACCGTCATGGTCCATACATCGCCTACCCCCCGGTTATCAAGGTTGCCGGCCGTATCGTGATGAATCTCGTGGTTTTTCGACCAGTGAAAATAGGGGGTGAAGGTCAGTATGCCGATAAAAAGGCCGATACCATCACTGACCCTTTCCGATCTGAAAAAGGAGCCGTGACCACAGTCATGGTATATGATAAACAGACGGACCAAAATTCCCGCTGCGGGAATGGATAGTCCAAGAGTGAGCCAGTAGGATGTTTTCAGAGAGAAAATCATCAGGAACCAGGCAACAATATATAATAAAAGATTGGTGGAAAATTGTACCCAGCTTTTGACCGGGTCAGGGTGATTGTATTGCCTGACAACCCTGATCCAGGAGTTGTCGCGGGAGATGGCATTTGTTTTTTCAGGGTTCATTGGACTGATATTTATGATAATACAAAGGTACGACATATCCCGGGGGAGTTCTTGTTTTATTTTTTGCACCATGTTGGGGAGATCCAACAATCAGCTTATTGTGTATCGGGAAACGTAGTCCAGCCATTTTCCCACCCCGAAAAACCTGCTGAAAAACCAGAGGAAAGCGTATAACGAAAAAACGGGCATAATTTTTGCTGCTGTTTAAAAGTCAACGGAAGTTGGAAAAGATGATGAACGAAAACAAATCCGGGGAGTTCGAGCCATTAAACTTCTTCGGGTTAATTTTAGTAACTTTGTATAAACAAACCTGACAATGGGGACAAATTCCAAATATAATTTTGTATGGAGAGACCTCGGTGATATTGAGCTGGGAAGGCCTAACCTGGGAACCTCCACCCATGTGCTGGTATACCGGCTGATGCAATATACGATGCGCGATGTTCTCGAAAAGCACCTGGGCCCTGAAAAAACCAATGAGATTTTTGTAGAGTCCGGATTCAAGGCCGGATCGGAATTTTGTAAAAATGCCCTGGATCTGACCCTCGACTTCGATGGTTTTATTGCCGTACTGGCCGAAACGCTTGAAAAATTCGGCATGGGTATCCTCCGGGTCGAGAAGGCAGAAATGGAAAAGCTTTCTTTTGTCTTCACAGTATCCGAAGACCTTGATTGTTCAGGTCTCCCATACAGTGGTGTCGCCTTCTGCGATTATGACGAAGGCTTTATCGCGGGGATCATGCATGCCTATACCGGACAGGATTTCAAGGTCAAAGAGGTCGATTGCTGGGGTACGGGCGAGCGTACCTGCCGTTTCAATGTCGAGCAGGTCAGCAAATAATCTATGCAGATGTCTGATATGGAACAAAATATGCTGGAAACGCTGAACCAGATCGTTGAAAACCTGATTTCAGGGAAACCGGAGGCAGTCGCCGAACTGGTTGGAAGGCTGGAACCGGTATTATCTGAACAGACTGACGGACCTCAATTTTTAAACAATCTCAAAAAATTCACCGCGCAATACCAGGATGGCGCAGGTTTTCTGAGCGCCCTGGCCAATGGGAACCTGACTGTTCCTCCGCCGGGCGACCCCCTGCATGAAAATTTTATGATCGCCTGCTATAAGCAGATTCACTCAAACCTGAATCACCTGACCTGGCAGATGCAGCAGATTGTCAAGGGGGATTTTACGCAGAAGGTCAGGTTTTTGGGTGAGTTTTCGAT
>CAIYQH010000188.1 GCA_903928285.1 uncultured Bacteroidales bacterium | reverse complement strand
TCGGTGGGAATATCGGATGATGAGATTATTAAAATTGCCGTGAAATCGCTGGGTCTTGATGATCTGAAACCATTTTCCCCGAACGAAAAGATCATCGAGTTCTTATTGGAAGATCCCAAAGATAAACAGCTGGTAACCCTGACAGCCGAAGGGTTCGCGAACGAAACTGCCTCTGAATCACCGGCTCCCGGTGGTGGATCAGTTTCGGCCTACATCGCCGCTTTGGGAGTATCGCTGGCCACCATGGTGGCGAACCTGTCGTCGCATAAAGCCGGCTGGGATGAACGGTGGGAGGAGTTTTCAGTTTGGGCAGAGAAGGGCCAAAAGTTAAAGGATGAGTTGCTGTCCCTTGTGGATGAAGATACACGGGCATTCAATAAAATTATGGACGCCTTTGCCCTGCCTAAATCAAATGATGCGGAAAAACAAGCCAGAACTGCTGCAATCCAGGATGCGACCCGGTATGCGATTGAAGTTCCGTTCCGCACCATGCAGAAGGCCTTTGATTCGTTTGAGATTATTTCAGCGATGGTCAATACCGGAAATCCCAATTCGGTGACCGATGCCGGGGTGGGCGCGTTGTGCGCGCGTTCGGCCGTGATCGGCGCCTTTCTGAATGTGAAGGTGAATGGCGCCGGATTCAAGGACAAAGAATACCTGGATCGTATAATGTCACAGGCAGAGAGCCTTGTGGAGAAAACAAAAACCACCGAAGAGGAGATCCTTTCGGTGGTTAATTCTAAAATATCAGGATAGCGTATTACCGGTTATTCCTGTTTTTCAAACGTTTATATGATGCTGGGCAACCGTCAGTTATCTGACCCACATCGGAGCGGTGGTTACGCCATGACAGGCATTACAGTTGCCTGAGGTGACTGGCTGAAGCATATATTGCGTATCAGCCGCACTGGCAACCTCGGGATATTTACCTAGTATACTGATTGCGTTACTGGTGTAAAAGTTACCATACTGATCTCCTTCCAGTTTTGCAACAAGGGTCCCTTTTCCTTTGAGACTGTCGTAGAACAATATCGTTGCATTGGCGAAAACGCCTGTTGAATCACTTTTATAGACGGTACCAGCCACATTCCACCATCCTGGTCCTGAACCACCGGAGATATGACAGTTCTGACAGGCTCCGCTCATTTTACGGCTGGCTGTGGAATTATGGGCTGAGGATTCGATTTTGTTGATTCCTGTATTCTTCTTGCAGGCTGAAACAGAAATGATAACAAGTCCGAGTATTGCTATGAAAAGCGCTGATTTCGTCATGTCTGGATTAATTGTGATTAATGATAATTACGTAATTCGGTTGATTTTATTGCAAACAGGTCAAACGAGAATGCAATTCATAACATATTTCCTGTTGTTGGTTTAGCCGCCAATTTCGCAATATGCTACTTAACAGGTGGTTTCGGAGCAGGGGTTGCTTTGGGGTCAATGGGTTTGGCAGGTGCCTGACCTTTGTTATTGAAAAGATGATCGCCTTTTTCTTTGAATTTACCATCTTTGTCAAACAGGAAGGCATGCTTGCTACCCTTCATTTCGACAACAGCCACATAATTTACCTCGCTTTTATCTTCAATTTTTCCTGCGCGGGTGATGGTGGCGCCTGGCATGTTTTTGGTTATAAAATCGGTGACCCCTTTTGGTAACTGACTGGCCTTAAGTTCCGACATTTTTCTGTCCTGGGCATACATCACCGTTGTGAGAAGGAGGGCCATCATAAAAAACAAGACTTTCTTCATAAAGATATATTTAATTGGTTATAAATGATTTGGCAAATATAAATAAAAAAGGCCAAATCTTTCGGTCTGGCCTTTTAAAACTTAAACAAGCGAAATTATTTGGTTGGTTTTGCTTCTTCAGCTTTCTTTGCAGGTTTTGCAGCAGGTTTAGCATCTTTGGTTGCAGGTTTAGCAGCTTCCTTGGTTGCAGGTTTTGCAGCTTCTTTGGTAGCGGCCGGCTTTACAGCTTCCGTTTTTGCAGGTTCTTTTTTCTTTTCAGCTGGTTTGGCTTTTTCCTGAGTCTGAGCAAACATGGTCATGCTGAACATAGCAGCGATGGCAATTAACATTACTTTTTTCATTGTTTTTTGATTTTAAGGTGAAACGTTTTGATGATTAATTAACTGGATTATTTTTTTATGGTATCCTGGCAACACTCATTTGAACAGGATTCTTTACGGACAAATTTTCCATCCTTATCAAAAAAGAGTTTTTCATGATTTTTATCCTTTGAAACACAGACATCAAAAGTGATGATCCCTTTGGCATCTACCTTGAAGGCTTTAACAATGGTATAACCTGTGAAGTTTTTCGAGATATATTCCGAAATCGGTTTCTGAAGTTCGTTGGTCTTTAACTCTGTTTTGGTTTGAGCAAAAATCAGGGAACTGAAAATCCCAAGAAAAAATATCATCAAAACTTTTTTCATCATTTTTGTCTCCACAGGGGATATAAAATTTATGATGCAAAGGTGAGGGGAGAATCTGTGGGAAATCTGGAGTAGCAAAATATTTATAAAGAAATTTTTAGTTTATGATATCCATCATGATAATTATAGGAGATATTCATGTGGTAAAGCAGTGCGATCTTTTGCACTATTGAGAGTCCAAGTCCCACAGAATCTGGATTATTCTCCGACTTTTTAAATCTCTCGAACAGTTTGGCAGGATCGGTTTTGATTGGCAGACCTGTATTGGCAATGGAAAAAGAATCGGCATTCAGGCTGATTTCTATCGTCCCTCCATGGATGTTATGCCTGATGGCATTGGAGATCAGATTGGTAACTAAAATTTCTGCCAGTGTTCTGTTCATATTGACCAGCAAGGGCTGGTGATATTTTTTTGAAATCACAATTTCAAGGTGGTCAATCATTTCCTCAAAATGTTCCAGGGTTTTATCGAGAATGGTTTCCAGGTTAATGTTTTCGGTTTGACTGAACTGGTTATTTTCGATTTTGGAGATCAACAGGAGCCCCTGGTTGAGTTTTGACATGCGGGTAGTGGCATCAAAAACCGCGCTGATCAATTTAAGTTGTTGTTCATCAAGGTCTTCGCGTTGTATAAGAAGTTCCAGTTTTGATTTGATAATGGCAATGGGGGTAAGCAGTTCATGGGCAGCATTTTCATTGAATTCTTTCAGGTTAAGATAATCCTGCCTTATTTTTTTCGACATTTTTTCGAGTGCCTGGTTCAGCAGATTGAATTCATGGATATCTGTCTTTGGAAGGTTCAACGGTTTTTCCTGGTTGATCTCATAATGACTCAGGTTGTTTATCGTTCGATAGAACGGTATCCAGACACGCCGGGCAATGAAATAATTCACCCACACAAGCAGGAACAGGAGAAAAATAAAGACCAGTGCCACGGCAATCACGATTTCGGCTATCAGTTTTTCCGAATCGCGAAGGGGTTTGTAGATATTGATCGTATAACCCTTATTTTCATCAGATGTGTTTTCCACAAACAGGTGGCGGAAGGTGGCAAAGGCCCCCTGGTCGCTGTCGTACATCAGGGTATCGCGTATATATTCATTCTTGTGCCGCGGTGTATTCAGGATGGTAATATCAATCATATGGCCGAAAACAGAACGGAAGTCGGGAACGCTGTCGGAATCATTGATGGTTTGAACGATGAGCAGCTTTTCTTCAAAAAGTGTTTCATCCAATTGTTTCTCGAAAATATTATGAAGCATCCTGAAAAAGATCAAGCCGCTGAGGATAAATACGCCTACCGAGATAAGCAGGTAGGAACGGGATGTACGGGTCAGTAATTTCATGAGTAAATTCTTGTAGGTACAGGTGGATTAGTTTACCGCAGCGGTGAATTTATACCCCATCCCGTAAATGGTCCGGATATAATCTTCGCCACCCTTTTCCATGATCTTCTTCCGGAGGTTTTTTATATGAGTATAAATAAAATCAAATGAATCAGCGGTATCCATCTCATCGCCCCAGAGATGCTCGGCAATTGCCTCTTTGGTTAATACCCTGTCTTTGTTGGAGATAAAGAAGATCAGCAGGTCGTATTCTTTTTTGGTCAGAACAAGTGGCTGGCTGTTCACCAACACCTCCACCTGTTCGGGTAATATCTGAATGTCATTAAATACGATCTCGTTGATTCCGCCGAAACTCCTGCGCCTGATGATGGATTTGACGCGGGCATTGAGTTCGGGCAGGTGAAAGGGTTTGGTAAGGTAATCATCAGCACCTATTTCAAGGCCGGCAACCTTGTCATCCAGGGAGTTTTTAGCAGAAATGATGATAATCCCGGTTTCCGACTTGATCTTCTTCAGCTCCCTGATGACGTTCAGGCCACTTCCGTCAGGCAGGTTGATATCAACAATAATGCAGTCATACTCGTAAAGGTTGATCTTTTCAATCGCCCCCTCAAAATTGAATACAGCTTCGCAAAGGTAATTCTCTTTCTGCAGGTATTCCGTAATGGAACCCGATAGTTCTTTTTCATCTTCGATCAGAAGAATTTTCATAGCCAGTTTAGTTAGTGACCCGTACCACCCTCTTTCGGGAAGGGACAGGCAAAGGTTAATTACGGATGCACCTTACAGGGAATGCATTTGCGCGGCTCGACGGATACAGTGAGACACTCAGGTTGTAAATATTGATTCCCCTGGCGGTTGCATAATCCGCTGAAAGTGCGTCAGCAGTCCAGAAGATAGAGCCGGTATTGGATCCGGAACCAAAACTCCAGCTCCGGTTCAGGTAAAAAAGACCCTTTAACAACCCGTGGAAACCATTGGCAACCACCGTGTCTTTCAGCGCGCTTCCCGCAATTCCGTTTCCATTCAGGTCGGTGATCAGGTTGTCCCAATCAACTGCCGTGGGCACATGCCAGCCCAGCGGACACAGGTCCTGGTATTGTGAAGTCTCCTGATATTGCATCATTTCGCCCCATTGATAAAATCCGCCCGACTGGCTGCAATTTGCCCCGATATTGTCTTTGCAATATTTTTCCGGTAAGCAGTTGTCTGTCTGCGATTGCAGCTGATCTGTGAAATTTCCGTAGTTGAGGTTGGCTGCAGTCCAGCACCGTGCGCCAATCCCGGAACCCGTATGGAAGGTCGGATAACTCTGGTTATCGCGGTAATCCTTTACATTGCCGGGGCACGGGTCATTTGCATTGGAGGCAAAAACGGAAAGGGTTATCGACTTCTCATCCACACAATTGTAAACGTTGGTAAACCGGTAGGTAATCGTATAAGGAAGACCGTTAGCCGTTCCGCCGCCGGCTACGCTGCCGCTTTGCGGATCAAAGGCATAAACTCCCGGTCTGACCTGGCTCACGCCGGTTCCGCTGTAGATACCGCCCGGTCCAACCGGACGGCCTCCTTTAAGGATGATGGGACGTCCGTTTTTTGTGGTTTTCAGATCATTGCACACAAGAAAATCGGCAATTGGTTTGGGATTTACCGTAACCGGGAAAATGGGTGATGCGGGTCCGTCACCGCAGCTGTTATGACCGGTAACCTGCAGCAGGCCTGAAGTGGCTGTGGCGGAGAAGTCTATAAGCAGACTTGAACCGTTATTGGTTAAGGTTTCACCGGTTCCTGTGAAGTTCCATAAATAACTCTGGGCATCCGGGATGACATTTATGCTATAGGAAATCGCAGTTGCTCCCTGGCAGACGGTTGCTCCTGTAAGGCTTGTAATCGTACCCGCAGGCCCGGGCAATGGATTAACCACCACGGCTTTCACGGCTGGCTGGCCATAATTGCACTCGGCATTGAATCCTCTCACCGTAAAATTACCTGAAACCGCCGAGGTCGTAAAGATACAGCTGATCTGCGTGGTCCCGGCCCCGCTGGTAATGGTTACGCCGCCTGGTACCGACCAGTCGTAGCTGGTGGCATAATTGACGGGTGAAATGAAGTAGGAAAGAACTGCTGTTCCCTGGCAAACTGGCGAATTACCTGTGACAGGTCCCGCCGCTTCGGGAGTTGGGTGTATCGTGAGTGGAAGGGCTGCAGGTAATCCGTCACCGCAAAAATTGCTGTGACCTTTAACCGTTACCGATCCTGAAACGGCTGTCTGGGAAAAGTCAACAACAATGCTGCTGGTGGTACTTCCTGCAGTGATGATGGCTCCCGGAGGCAGGCTCCAGATATAACTGTCGGCTCCGGTTACGGCAGCAATAGAATAAGTTATCCCGGTTGCCGGCACACAGAGGGTTGTCAATCCAGAAACCGGTCCGGCTGGTTGGGGATCAGGATGGATGCTCAGGGGCAGGGAGGATGGCAATCCGTTGCCGCAAAGTGTGCTTTGCCCGTAAACAGAGACATTTCCTGATGCCGAAGACAAGGAGAAATCAACTGTTATGGCATTGGTGTTGTTTCCTGCGACGATGGAGGCGCCGGCAGGGAGGGTCCAGATATAGTTGTTGGCGCCGGTAATGGCAGGAACAGAGAAGAGCAAACCTGATGCCGGGGTACAGATGTTGGTGTTGCCTGTAATGGCCCCGGCCGGCTGGGCGCTGGGCGCCACTGTCAGCGCCATGGTTACCACCGGCCCGCTGCCGCAGATGTTGTTGATCCCCTTTACGGTGATTGACCCGGGAGAGGCCAGGGTGCTGTAATCAACCGTGATGGTATTGGTGCTGCCGCCTGAAGTGATGACAGCGCCGGGAGGAACCGTCCAGGTATAAGAATCGGCTCCGGTCATCGGCGGGATGGAATAGGTAATGCCTGTTGACGGAGCACAAACAGGGTTTGTTCCTGTAATGGGAAGCGCCGAGGCAGGTATGGTCCCTGCGTTCACATAGGCGGTGGCTATCGTTGTTTCACTGCAGGCATCGGTAACGCTCACAGAATAAATGGTTTGACCCATCGGAGGTGAGAGGGTAATGGACGGTGTGGTAGCTGCGTTGCTCCACAGGTAGTTGAAATTGCCGGCCGGTAATATGGGTTGCCCGCCGCTAACCAGGGCCGACAGGGTGACAGGCGTCCCGTTACAAACGGTCTTGTTGTCAACATTCACTAAAAGCGGGTCATGATCCTTGATCAGGAGTTCATTGGTAACCGTATTGACGATACTGCAGGATGTTGGCGTTGCTTTGATAACCAGGTTTTCAATGGGTTCGGGCGTAGCGTCGGAGACGGCCGAGATGATGATGGGAGGGGCCGTCAGTTGGCCGGCCGGTATGACCACCTGGGTTGGGAAGGGGTTTGGTAAAATATCAGCCTGGGTGGCAGTGCCTGAAGGATCAATATTCAGGAGGATCGTAAAATCGCCGGTATGGGGTTCCGGGATCCCGTAGGTGAGGGTCGCGGTGCCACATCCTTCCACGAGATAGGTCCCCGTCTGCGGGTTTGAAAAGGAGGCTGATGCTGTTACATTGTTACTTGAAAAGCTGTTTTGCTCCAGGAATACTCCCGAATCCAGGATGCCGTCATTGGCATCGCCGATGGCGAATTTCATATGGTAGGTCTGGTTGCAGGTAACCGTGTAACTGGCTGTAAAGACGTAGGTCAGCCGGTTATAGGAAAAATAGGTCTTGGGATTGTTCCACCATGAATAGACACCCTTCCCGGTATTACCGTTGTCGGAGGTGCATACGTTAGCGATGGTGACATAACTGGCGGTTCCCGGTAAAAGAGCGATGTTGACGGCATCATTGGTAAAGCCCAGTCCGCCGGCAATGCCCGGGCCGCTCAGAAAAAGTCCGAAGGCGTCATTATATGGTGATCCGCAGTATTGATCAAATTCGACGGAGCAAAAGACATACCGGAAGGTGATCACATCTGTTTGAGGAACAAAGTCAAATTCGAGAACCGACTTGTCATTTATCTCTTTATTGGCCAGGATGTGAAGATCGGCGTCGCCTTCAAAGGGCTGGTTGTTGCCCTCCATGTCGTCGGACGGGTCGGCGGGTGCAATCGCCTTGGCCACATAACCCGATGAAAGGATCACCCCTCCGCTTATTCCCAGCTGTGACTGTGCGCCCCCGGTCGTTGTAAAGGAGCCGATCTGGTTGCGGTATTTGGGTGGGGTCCGCATGGAACTGTTCAGGGTTAGTGCAGAACCATTATAGGTGGCATTGGAAACCGTTACGCCGGTTCCGACAAGGTATGTCTGAACGAACTCCAGCGGGGTCATGCTGATGGCGGTACCTGTGTTAACCGATAGTTGTGACAAGGACCTCCCGGGTAAACCGAGTATCATGATCAACACCATAACGGAAACAAGGAGACCCCTGTGATTCATTCAGGTTAACTTCAAAATGTCTGGTAAAGTTACAATAAAATGATCTAATCTTTCACACAGCGCACGGAAAATGCGTTTCCCCTGCTGGAATTGTAATTCGAGATACTCAGGTTATTGCTGTTCAGCCCGCGGGCCACAGCGCGGTCGGTGCCAAAGGAGTCGGAGGTCCAGAACAGGGTTCCCTGGTTGCCGGCAGTACCAAAGGCCCAGATAAAGTCCTGATAATCGACACTCCCCGTCAGGGCATGAAATCCGGTGATCCTGAGTGGGTCCATCATTTCCGGTCCGTTGACCCCGTTGGCATCGGGGGCGGTGATCCCGGCAGCCAGGTTGTCAATCAGTTGCTGCCATTCGGTCGCCGAGGGTAGATGCCATTCGGGAGGGCATAACCCTTTTATCCCGGAGGAGGTTGAATAATCCATCAATTCATCCCACTGGTAAAAACCTCCGTAAACGGAACATCCCGAATCGGCGGGGGCACAATATTTCTCTGCCTGGCAGTTGTCGGTTTGGGGAGGAACCGGTGCATTGACCAGGGGCGCTCCGTAATTCAGGTTTTGGGTCATCCAGCAATGGCCGGCCAGCATGGCGGTCTGGTATTTCTTTCCATTCCTGACATCCGTAAGTTTCCCGCCACAGGCGAATGGGCTGTTCTGCAAGGTGATATTGACCGGTGATGTGGTTGCATCACATCCATATGTATTTGTATAGGTATAAGTTATGGGGTAAACGCCGGGAATTGCTCCCAGAGGATCAAATTCATATTTTCCCGTCAGCGAGTTCAGGGAAACATGATTGCCGGTATAGACTCCCTGGACTGGCAACAGGGGGGAGCCTCCCCGCAGGATGATCTTCCCTGCATTCGGCGTGGTGACGAGGTCGAAACAGGGGATGAAAACAGGGTTCGGCCTTGGTTTGACATCGGTAGCAAGGGTTGAGGAGGTGATGCAGCCTGCCGTGGTGGTGCCGGTCAAGGCAATGGTTGCTCCCCCGTAAATCTGCCAGTCGACCGTGATGTTATTCGTGCCCTGACCTGAGGCAATAATGCCGTTGGCAGCTGGAATCAGCGACCACGAAAAATTACAGGAGGGATCGGCCGGTGCCTGGTACAGGTGGGGTGATGCCTGGCAGACAGGCCCGGGGTTTTCGGTGATGGTTGTTATAGGGTATGGATGGATGGCGACTGTGGCATTTCCGGACTGCAGCTGTGAACAGGTTGTGGAACTGGACTCCTCCACCTTGATCAGGTTATCGCTATAACTCCCTGTAATATTGGTTGGAACCGTCAGGGTTACACTGTTGCCTGAGGAGGTTGTTATCGTTTGGCTGGTGCCGCCGTTGATATTGTAGGTGAAGGTATAGGGAGGTGTTGCATTGCTACCGGTAAAGGTGATCAGCGGGGGTGTTGCATTGAGACACAAGGAGGCTGATCCGGTGATTGTAGCCGTTGGCATGGGATTCACCGTCACGGTAGCGCTTCCTGAGAAAGTTCCTGCCAGGCAACCCTGGGTGGCGACCGAAACCAGTGTGTACAGACCCGCCGTCGTGGTATTTATCTGATAGGGTAATGAATTGTTGCAGGTCACCGGCGGCTGGTTTATGCCATTGATGTCATAAACAAAGGTGAAGGGGGGAGTTCCGAACGTAAAATTCACAGTAACGGTTACCTGCTGGATCCCGTTGCCGCAAATGGTGCCTCCCCCGCTGATATGCGCCTGGGGGCAACTCGATGGCGGCGCCGGTACGGGTTGTGTTATGGTACAGTTCAAACTGTCGGAAAAGCGGGCGGTGATAAGATGGGTCAGGCCATCACAGGGAATATTGGTGAGATTATAGGCCAGCGGGCTGAAAAAGGGCGGGCTGAAAGATTGTGCCACAGGAGGTATGGTGGTGTTATCGGTAACGGTGAGTGTCCCGGTCGGCGATGGGTTGGTGAATTCAACGTTCCCTGAAACCGAGAATGTATTCGTTGCAGCGCTGCAGGCAGTGGGAGTTTCCGTCAGGGCGATCATCGAACAGTGAACCACGATGTTGCAATTCGTTAACCCGGTACCGCCTGTTTGTGAAAAGGTAATCGTTCCTGCTTGCTGGCTGAAGTTTGTGATCATGAGAATATATATTTCTCCAACCTGGGCGTTCAAAATGTGGCAGGTTTCAACAGGAAATGGTGAGAAACTGCAATCCACCATATTCCCTTTGGGATATACACATCCGGGTGAAACATTGGTACAACAGCCGGCTAAAGTGCAACTTCCTGTCAAACCGTTGCTGCATCCGTCAGAGAGACTGGTAAAGGGCCCCCAACAGATAAAATCGACATCCTCCCCAAACCCTGCCGTACTAACCTGGGAAATGGAAATGACAATATTGCCGGCAGTCCCGATCTGCATATAATACCAGGCCGGGCATGGCGTGCTTGCGAGGCATCCGTAATTTGGATAGCCGCCAACGGCAGGGGGAGCGGTACCTGTGGTACCCGAAGGAAAGTTGTAAACAATCCCGGAGCAGGCTACACCTGCATCCTGACAGGCATTGGAGCTTGCGAGCGGTGTTATCTCCCTGTTTACTTCCTGCATATCATTCACCCTGTAAAATGGAGACAAACTGACATATTCCTGTTTCTCCTTTTCGCTGAATGCGACTGATGCAGTTTGGGTTTTCAGCAACAATTCACGAAATTCCTGCCATGCCTCATCCTTCGGTCCGGGTGCAATAAAAAGCGCCGAATCATTATAAAAGGCGCCTTTGTCTGCCAAATAAATCTGTCGGGCCCATGCGCTATTATAAAAAAAGGCCCTCTCAAACCTGGTGTGGAACTGGCAAAGGTTAACGGAGAAATATTCATTTCCACTTTCTGAATGATGAAAATGAACCATTTGAAAAAGAGTATCACCCGGTTGGCCGATGCATGACAGGGAATCTGGTGAAATAGTCCGATCGCCGGTGCCACAAGTCACTGCGCCAATGGCCGTGTTGCTGAATATCCCGGTGTTAAAAACAACAAGAAAACCCAGGCTCAGGATAAGTTTAAACCGGAGAAACAGAAAACCAAATGAGATAGTACCCGTTTTATGCATAACATGAAACACAGACAATCTACAGGATTGTCATACAGACAATCGTTGTTAACGATGGTTGCCCTGACTCCGGAAAAGCTCCCGGTAAAACAGGAAAGGTCGAGTAGGCCGGGGGAGTTTCACCCCCAGCCGCTCACAGAACCGTACTTGACAGTCTCCCATCATACGGCTCTTCTTGACAGACTTAACTCCTAAAGCCATATTCCCAGTGAACAAATGTGTTTGGATAGGAAGCAAT